>DATNOY010000166.1:0-16212 GCA_036703495.1 Coleofasciculaceae cyanobacterium | reverse complement strand
TTCCCCCCAACCCGTTCCCCCCCAGCCAGCCTCCCCATTGGGTCCATCCAGCTCACCAGTGCGGATGTCCGGGCGTCATGGTCAAACTTTAAAGAAAGATAGCGATTGGGTGGAGTCTACTTGGACTGTCGGTAAAGAGGGAAGAAGGCTCATTTTAACGGTTCAGGGTAATGTGGAGCTGCAATCTGCTGAAGTTCAGTTGGCTGATGGTTCAGCCCAGCCTATTCAAGTTCACAGTCAACCCTATGAAAATGGGGAGTTTCTGCTGCTTGACCTCGACGGTCTCCAACAAGTTCAGTCCATTCATCTGGTCGGTCGCACCAATCTCCGTAAATCTGCCTATTCTGTGGAATTGTGGAATTAGCTGGGCGAGATCAACCTGTTGATGGTTCCTAACCGCAAAGCGCTTAGCCCAGAATGACCATCCCTGCTGGCGGCAGAGACAGACGGACATAGGCACGACCCTCGGTCGTCTGCTCAATGGGAATAAATTCGTCAGTAGGGGGTTGTTTGAGTTGAGCATCTGTCCAATCCGCCCGGTAGAGTACCCGCAGTTTCGATCCCGGTGGACTCAGGTTTTCGTCCACGGTCACGTCGGCTCCCCGAGGTTCTAATCCATGGGTATTCAGAACCATAACGACCTCGTGATACGAGAGAATTCTGGACCAACCAAAGAGTTCACCGGCTCCAGGCATCCGGAAGGGATAACCGCAGAAAGCTGTTTCGCGAGGATAGCAAATGCCTAGCCGCAGGCTGCGCCCAATCGAGTCATTGTTGTTCCGCAGTCGGGCGATCGCCGCAATCCGCAGATAGGTGGGATGCTCCGGATTGAAGAAGTGGCAGCCTGTCGTTTCAAACGCGCCAAACGGCCCGCCAAACATATCTTCCCGAATATAGCGGTCTTCGCCGAAGCGGTGAGGTTCAATGCTGTAGTCGTGATAGCCCTCATTGCCGTCAAAGGCTTGCTCTGTGCCGTAGTAAATACAGGGAATGCCAGGGGTTAGCAGTTGGATGCCGACCGCATGAGCCGATTGCCAGTAGCGGGCGGGAGTGGCGTTATGGGCGGCAAATCGCTCCTTATGGGACTTGCAGGACATGTCATGGTCATCCAGGATCGAAACATGCATGCGTCCGGTCTGGATGTACCGAACCAGATCGGAATCGGTGCGGTAGCGCTGAAAGAAGTCCATGGGATTAACTGTGCCGCGAGCCGCCCCCGCCATCAAATTCGGGGAGTTGTTGATATCCAGTACCGCCGTTAAGGCCCGCTCGAAGATACTGCCGAACAAGGATAGGTAGTTAAATGACATCAAGTTATCGGTGATCTCTCCCACCAGCAAGAAGTTCTCCTTGCCGATGGATTGCGCATAGCGGAAGATGGCGAAGCTGAACTCAGCACAGATGTCTTTGGGAATGTGTTTAGCCGCATCAATGCGGAAGCCGTCGCAATCGGTCACGGCAATCCAGTACTGATAGCAGCGGATGATCGCGTCCATCGTGGCTTTATGGTAGCCATTTAGCTTCTTCAAGTCGAAGAAGTCACCCCGCCGAAATTCAGCATTGGGATCCATTGGGTCGGGATTGCTCCAGTTGATGATCGCCCCCCGGCGGTTATAGGCATCCAAAGATTGTAGTTCTTGGGGCCAACAGCCGTCTTCCAGCGTTTGAATTTCCGGAATACACTCACCTGTACCGGAACGCCAGCCTGCGAAACTGTAGGGTGGATCATAGCGGTAGGGCAAAGAGTCTTCGATGATGCCCGTCAGATCGGGACCATAGAACCAGTTATTGCCCGTATGGTCGATCACCACATCCAGCACAACCACCATGCCGCGATCGTGGGCATCATCAATGAGATCTCGCAAATCCTGGATGGTGCCAAACCGGGGGTCAATCTCAAGAAAGTTCTGGATCGCGTAGCCATGATAGGTTTGCAGGTCTGCCCGCTGCTTGAACGCCGGATTCAGCCACAAGCCCGTTATCCCCAATCCTTGCAGGTAGTCCAGCTTGGTGCGGATGCCTGGCAGCGTTCCCCCTGTGAAGCGCAAACCGGCCGACATCCAAGCCCGTTTGTCTGGAGTCCGGTACTGCTCGGGGTGGTGGTAGTCAAACAGGGGACGCTCTGCCTCGCGACCATCGCTGAAGCGGTCTGGCAAGATCTGGTAAAAAACATGGTTTTTCCAGAGCATCGGACTGGGAAAAACCCGTCCTCGAGGTTCCAGATTAAGCTGGGAAAGATCGTGCGGGGTAAAGTCCTCAATCCGGGTTGTCATGATTAACCTAACCTCTTGTCTTCAATTCGTCTTAAATTGTGGAAATTATTGAGTTCTACAGCGTTGCGCGCTGGATTAAAAGCAGAATATTTTTTGCAAGCCTCGCGAAACTTGCAAAAAATATTCTGCACTGCAGGCAAATCAGGAGATTGGCAGAATGGCAACACCGATCGCAGAAATTGTAAATGCAGGATCGCTCTGGATTTTTGCTCAACCGATTTTTGCTCAACCGATTTTTGCTCAACCAATGCTCATTCCCCAGCGATGGCGGTCTGAAGATCGATTGGATGGGATATATCTAGATTGCAAAATAAGCGATCGTTGACAACCTAAATATCACTTGAGTAGATATCGTTGGGTATCATCTTATCAATTTAATGCGATCATTTAACGTATGTTGATTGATTACTCTGGCAAACTGACATCGACGACATAATTATCCGTATCACGAACCGTCAAAACAATTGTGGATCCGGGAGCCATATGATAGCGTTCTTGCACGATCTTAGGCACCTTGTAAGTTTTCTCTTGACCATTCCCTAGGTCAAGTTGCACCTGATCGCCATTTAAGCTCTTAACGACACCTGAAACATCGTGGTATAGCTCGGAAGGTACGCCTCGATCATAATAGGGAGCCTGACTAATCAATGATTCAGGAATGGATACAGAATGGGTTTGAGCGATCGCAGGAATTGCTGCTGTAACTGTGCCAAAGACTAACGCTACTCCTAGCAAGCATGCTTGATAGCGAATCTTCTGATGATGCATCAACATAGCTGAATCTCCTTTATGACTTTGGGAACAATTGACGTTTTGCGTGGACTCACGTTCGCGCAATTGAATCAGGACGTTATGAACTAACGCAATGCTATAGCGATCCCAAATGGTTTGAAGGGGGCA
Source organism: Coleofasciculaceae cyanobacterium (assembly GCA_036703495.1). Taxonomy (GTDB): domain Bacteria; phylum Cyanobacteriota; class Cyanobacteriia; order Elainellales; family Elainellaceae; genus Drouetiella. The sequence goes on along the minus strand of DATNOY010000166.1, from coordinate 13,039 downwards.
CTGCCTCCCCCTGGAGAACTTTCTCCCCAAGCCCCTTATGGATTTTCTCAGGACTAATTTAGGACTGCTATATACGTAAAGATTTTTGATATTTAAGGCGCTATTTTTAAGGCACTATGATGTGTTCTACAGCATTTTGCGAGCTGCTGAATCGGGATAAAATTCTTTTCTTTGATTAAAATTTCACTCCTAGATGAAACTCTGATGGGGAACGTAATCTATCTTTGCTGCTGAATCTCATTAAGATAGTTTTATGGATGAATAAGATACCCCTGACAAGGGGCAAAATTTTGACATGTCATCTCATTATTAATCAGAGTCAGTGGAGTTTTCTTGTCATTTCATGCCAATTATCCTGCTTGCTTTAAACTCACGTTTAGATTCATCAATGTTGTTTTAAAGTATCCAAATCTTGTGTTCGGCTGCCCAAATTTTAGGTTTGATTCCCCAAATATCCGACTTAAATTTAGAAACTCTACTTTAAAGTTTCTAAATGTTGTCGTCAGGTTCTTAAACGTTGTGTTTGAGTTTTGAACTTGTGTTTAGAGCAATTAGATTGCCGAGGGCTGACTGGTTGCTAAATTATTTTGAACTCTGACTTTTACTAATTTGTTTAATCTTTTGCGACGCTGAATTATCTGAAAATGAAGAAAGTAGTTCAAATCCTTGATTCATTTCTTATTCATTAATTTTTATTTATTATGTGTAGATGGCTGGCATATTTTGGTGATCCGATTCCAATTGAGTGGGTCGTGTTGCAGCCCACACACTCCTTGCTCGACCAGAGCTTACGGGCTCGCCTCGGTGCAACCACAACCAATGGGGATGGCTTTGGACTTGGTTGGTATGGCATGAGCGATCAGCCCGGCTTATATCGGAGCGTGCATCCTGCCTGGAACGATCGCAACCTGCGTGAACTGTCAACGCAGATCTCGTCACGGCTGTTCTTTGCTCACATCCGGGCCTCAACCGGCACAGCTGTGCAAGAGACAAACTGCCATCCGTTTCGCTACGGCTCCTGGATGTTTATGCACAATGGGCTGATCCGCGAGTTCCCCCGAGTCAAGCGGGATTTGTTGCTGGAGGTTGAACCTTCCCTGCTGCCGTTAATTGAAGGATCCAGCGATTCCGAGATCTTGTTCTACCTGGCGCTGACCTTTGGGTTGCAGCAAGAGCCGATCGCTGCCCTGGAACGGATGGTAGGGTTTGTCGAGGCGATCGGCAAACAGCATGGGATCGAACACCCTCTGCAAATGGCAGCAGCAGTTTCAGAGGGTACACGGATCGTGATTGTCCGCTATTCCAGTGAAGGGAAATCGCGCTCTCTGTTTTTCAGCCAGAACGTCCAGGCCGTCAAAGCTCGATTCCCAGACGATGCACGGTTCCAGAATCTCTCTGATGAGACCCGGATTATTGTCTCCGAGCCGCTGGGGGATGTGTCGGAAGTCTGGATCGAGGTGCCGGAGTCCAGCGTGGGAATTGTGCAGCCAGGACAGGACGAACTTCGACCGTTCACGCCACGGCGGTAGTCGCGGTAGTCATTGATAGAGGCGTCAGGGATATTGGCGATCGCCCTCAGAGCGTAGCCCTTGAATGCACCGAGGAGGTGGGCCATGGTCATTGCTCAAAAGTCAGAAACCGTTTTTCCCAGAATGATTGAGTTGCGGCGGACGTTCCACCGCTATCCTGAGTTGGCTTTTGAAGAACAGCAAACAGCCGCCGTGATTATCGAAGAACTGCAGCGCCTGGAGATCCCCTACGAGTACGGTGGGGTTGGTGGTGGGATCGTGGCTAGGATTGAGGGTGCAGCAGGTGCGCCAGTGGTTGCCCTCAGAGCAGATATGGATGCGCTTCCCGGCGAGGAAAATACGGGACTTCCCTTCGCGTCGCAAAATCCGGGCAAGATGCATGCCTGCGGTCATGACGGTCACATGGCCATGGTGCTGGGCGCAGCAAGCTTGTTGAAGGCTGACCCACCCCCCGGTCAGGTGGTCCTGATCTTTCAACCCGCAGAAGAGCGGGGAGGGGGAGCCAGAGTCATGATTGCAGCGGGGGCTTTGCAGGGAGTGCAGGCTATCTTTGGCGGTCATGTAACGCGCCACTACCAGGTCGGCGAAGTTATGGTTGCCAGCGGGACGATAACCGCCCAGTCCGATGGCTTTATCATCCGGGTGAAGGGGCGAGGCGGACACGGAGCCCGGCCCCATGAAGCGGTGGATGCGGTGGTTGTAGCGGGCTTGCTGATTATGGCTGTCCAGACGTTAGTTTCCCGCGAAATTAACCCTGCTCACCCCTCCGTCGTCACTATTGGCAAGGTGGAAGCGGGCAGTGCTGGCAACGTCATTGCTGAGGAAGCCACCCTCTACGGCAGCATCCGCACTACGGAACCTGCAGACAGACGGCACATCGTTCAAGGACTGCAACGGATATCCAAAGCCGTTGGCGATCTCCACAATGCTAGAGTCGAGGTAGAGATGCGGGCAGGCTATCCCCCTGTGGTCAATACTGCTCAGGAAGCCGATATTGCGCGGCGAGCCGTACTGAAGATCTTAGGCGAGGGCGGATTGATGGCGATGGATCAGCCCAGCATGGGTTCGGAGGATTTTTCCTACTATCTTCAGCAGGTTCCTGGCTGCTACGTCCGGTTTGGGGCCAGACGCCAAGGGTGGGAAAACATTCCGCTGCACAGCCCTTCCTTTGACTTTGACGAAGAGGCGCTGAAGGTGGGGGCTGCCTTCTTTGACCAGGTGTCCAGGGAGGCGATCGCAGAGTATGCAGGGAGGTGATTGAGTATGGAGTTTCAGGGTTCTCCGACCTCTTCCATTGGGATCGAAATTGAGTTGCACTTGCTCGATAGCGACACCCTAGACTTGGTGGATGGCATTCTCCCCTTATTAGCCAGCCAGCCGCAGCATCCGGCGATCAAGCCAGAGTTCAACCAGTCCACTGTGGAGATCAATTCAAAACCCTGCGAGACGATTCGCGAGTTGGAGGCGGATATTGCCTCGATCTTGAGTGTCCTGCAATCCCGGTGTCAGGCTTTGGGCATGAGTGTTTGTGGTGCAGGAACCCACCCCTTCTGCCAGCACCTTGCCACCGTCACGCCGCTGCCGAGATACCTCGCCCAGCAGGAGAGTGGAGGCTACCTCGCCAATTTGATGATGACCTGCGCCCTGCACATCCACGTCGGCATGCCTTCAGGCGATGAGGCGATCGCCACTCTGTCTGCCCTCAAGCCCTACCTGCCCATCCTGCTCGCTCTATCGGCCAGTTCACCGTTTTGGCAGGGGTGCGATACCGGCTATGCTTCCTACCGCCAGCGCATTTTGTCCAGCATGAAGAGCTACGGGGTGCCGCCTACCTTCAAGAACTGGCAAGAGTTTGACGATTTGTTCCAGAGTGGCCGAAAAGCTGGGATGTTTGACATTATCCGCGACATCCACTGGGATTTGCGTCCCCACCCGACCTTTGGCACCTTAGAAGTCCGGGTGATGGACAGCCAGCCGACCCTCAAAGAGGCGATCGCCCTGACGGCTTTCGTCCACAGTTTGATCGTCTACCTGCAACACTGCCATCGGCAAGGGAAAGCAGAATTTCTGTTAAAACCATGTCACTGGTGGATTGAGAAGGAAAACTACTTTCGAGCGTCTCACAGGGGGTTAGATGCGGACTACATCGAAGATGACCAGGGTCACAGCCGACCCTTCAGACGGATCATTGAGGATATTTTGGAAGCTCTGGCACCAACGGCAGATCAATTGAACGAGGTAGAATACCTAAATTTCCTGGAAAGGAAGCTTGAAGGCAATTCCAGCTACATCCGCCAGCGTCGGGTCTTCCAACAGACAGGGTCTCCCAAAGAAGTAGTCGCGGCTCTAGTGAGGGAACTGCGGGAGGAGTAAGTTGGTTGATAGCGACGGAATGGATCTCTCTCAGCGGCAACCAGCGGATGATACTTTATAGTTAGCTGATGCGATCGCAGGGTTTCCATCTCGTATCGCCGCCGCTTAACGGATACAGTTATCAGTTTAATCAAAGCCTGATCAATTTAAATACCAATTTTCTGATCAATCTATGTCAATCCATCACTCTCCCCAGCTAACCCGCTCTGAACCTCCTGGTCGTCCACCTGCCAAAGACATGATTTGGATTCCGGGGGGAACTTTTTTGATGGGGTCTGATCATCATTACGCCGAAGAAGCGCCGGCCCATCCGGTCAAAGTCGATGGCTTTTGGATGGATAAATTCTTAGTGACAAATGCCCAATTCCAAAAGTTTGTTAAAGAAACGGGTTACATAACGTTTGCCGAACGCCCTGCTAACCCCGACAACTATCCCGGCGCAGATCCTAACTTATTGGAACCCTCCTCTATTGTTTTTGAGCAACCCACTCAACCTGTTGATAAGGGGAATCACTACAACTGGTGGCGCTATGTTGCAGGGGCCAATTGGCGACACCCCGAAGGCAAAGGCAGTTCTGTGAAACAGAGAGAGAAGCATCCTGTTGTCCACATCGCCTATGAAGATGCGATCGCCTATGCTCAATGGATGGGCAAAGACTTACCCACCGAAGCGGAATGGGAATTGGCTGCTAGAGGCGGACTAGAAAATGCCGAATTTGCCTGGGGGAACGAACTCTATCCCAACGGTAAAATGATGGCCAACACCTGGCAGGGAGAATTTCCCATCGAAAATCTTTGTGAGGATGGTTACGAACGAACTTCTCCTGTCGGGAGCTTTCCGGCCAATGGCTACGGACTCTACGATATGATTGGCAACACCTGGGAATGGACAACGGATTGGTACCAAGACCATGGCCATTTGCCGAACAGTCCTTGCTGTACCCTCGACAATCCCAGAGGCGCAACCCGAGAAGCCAGCTATGACCCCCAAATGCTAGAGGTTAAAATTCCTCGGAAAGTGACCAAAGGGGGCTCGTTTCTCTGTGCCCCTAGCTATTGCCGGCGCTATCGACCCGCAGCCCGGATGGCTCAGCCGATCGATACTTCCACTTGTCATCTTAGTTTTCGTTGCCTGGTCAGATAGCAGTCCTATAGCAAGTTTCAACTGCGTCAAGTCCAGCACCCCGAGTACCGCCGATTTTTGCGATCGCAAGCGAGTCACACATCAGAACTAGAGTGATATCGGCGAATCAAACGAAATAGCAGGTTCATGGGTTGTATAGGTGATGCCATAAGTTGCCAGCTCTTGAGATAATTGAGTTTGCGAGATACGAATGATCTGCTTGCGCAAATCAATCGAGCTTTCAGTAGAACCAAGGATAAAAAATGTGATTCTGGCCCGGCTGACCTCGCGATCGGGATGGTGCAAGAAGGTAATGTTTGATGTGTCTGGCTCAATGCTGAGAAGGGCACTGTTATGTTTGATGATGGTGCGACTAACCAGAGATTTTTCATACTGATTCAACACCTTTTCAAAATCCAGATAAACCAAAATCATCACTTTTTTACCCCGAGTCACATTCTCGATCTTGGACTCTGCCATTTTTGAGTTAGGCATGATTACCAGCGTGTTTTTGGCGGCAGTTCGAATTTTTGTAGAGCGTAAACCAATCGATTCGACCCGGCCAAATGTGTCATCTGGAAGGCGAATATATTCGCCACGAATACAGGGTTTATCCAATAGTAGAATGACGGTTCCTAAAAGCTGTTGCAGGATATTTTGGGCGGCAAAACTGAGGGCTATTCCGGTGAGAGATAGGCTAGTCAACCAGGTATTCAGAGAAACGCCATACCTGGAAACCAAAATGGTAAGGGCAATTAATCCAACCCCTATATTAAACATCATTTCAAGCGCCAGCAAAATTTCAGTATTATCAATTCCCGTTTTTTGAAGCAAATTGATGCCGCACACATTAATGACTTGCCGAAATAAGCGGGAAAGGAACCAAATACCAAAAAATATAAAAAATAGATTGATCAAAAAATTTAACCAGTCCGCTAAAACTTCATGCTGATATAGCCAGCGCCAGGAAAAGTAGAGAAAAAAACTCATTCCAACGCGATTGATTTTAGTTCGCATGGGCTCAATCCAGTTGTAATTGAGGTCTCTTCGCTGCTGAGGCGGAAGCAGCCATGAGATTAGCTGAATCAAGCTAGCCGTATATCGCCCGACTAAAATAGATAAAGCAACACAGATTGGGAAAATGATAAAACGAGAGAGTTGGGAATGGGTGAGGAGTTGGTAGATCTGCTCGATTGGATCCATGAGTTTTGCAGGCTTTGTTGGCTAAATAGAAATTTTTGAATCAACCCAAACGCGATCGACTATCTCGAAGCCAATTTCATTGTCCAGCAACTTCTGTCGGATATTTTCCCCAATGATATGAACAATTTGACGGCGAAACTCTTGCGACAGCTCTCCAGAAAATGGAATGTAATATTTTACTTGACCTTGGGTGAGTTTTTGCCCTGATTCATTGCTGAAATCCTGGAAGCTGACACTAATATGATGAGGATCAATTTCGGTACCAACAATCGAATCTAAAATTAGCTGATGCATATAAGCCTGCTGAGTCTCAGGAATCAGCTCAGAAAAATTCACCTTAATGATGCTAATTGTTCTACTGGCACCTGTAAAATTTTCAATGTTGATTCCAGTTAAATAATTATTAGGGACAACCACTAGCGTACCTTTGCCAGAGGTACGAATTTTTGTGGTGCGTAAACCAATAGATTCAACTTTGCCAAAGGTACTATCTGGTAAACCAATATAATCATCGATTGTGAAAGGCGGATCCAGAAAAAGAACAATTCCTCCCAGTAATTGCTCCAAGGTTTTTTGGGCGGCAAACGCGATCGCAATTCCACCCACACCCAAACTGGCGATCAATCCAAATATATTAATTGCATGAGTTTCAGAAAAAATCGTGATTACAATGAATAAGAATATTAAATAAAATAGCCATTTGGCGATGATCAGTAAGTCCTCATTGATCTTGCGTCCACTCTGAGTCAGTTTTGTCACATAAACTTTAAACCAACGCTTGATGATTTGATAGCCTAACCAGGTCATCGTTAGACAGGCGGTTAGGCCAATTGGGAATTCGATAATACGAATTAAAATGCTTTTAGGAAATGACAGTCCTGTAATTAATAAAATGACATCAGCAATTATTAGTAGAATAACTGACCACCAGATATCTCTATTAGCTTCAACAACCTCTTGATAAATTTTAGGGACATCATAGGAAGCTAAAATCCCTTTAACTCCTAGCAGTGAATGAACCAATTTAGGGAGTGCAATCACCACGAGAATCGAACCTAACCCAATGGGGATGATCTGTAAAAATGTCAGAGTATTTTCGGAAGTTCCCATAAAGTTAATTCCTGAAATAGCAATGATCAGCTTAAAATACAGCGATCCTATTCAGTTTTTTTAGTCAACCCGATAGAGTCCATCCTTACAAAATCTATCCATCTCACAACTGATTTGGGAATGCTATATGCAGAACAGGGTGTTGATTGAGCAGTTTCTCCCTTTTATGGTATTACCTCGGCAATTTAATAAGTACCTCGACGTAATTAGAAACCCGATCTAAAACCCTGCGCCGTCCGCGCAGTGGGCGGCGCAGGGTTTTAGGGTTTTATGTTTAATTATGACTATCTGCTTAGGCTTGATTGGGGGTGCAAAACTCCACAATCAAGTCTTTGGGGTTTAGGGATTCTCAAATCTTGCTGGAGTAATAAGTGGGTAATTAAACGATCCATTGATTGCTGTCCCCTCTTTCTATCCAGGTTGTTACTTGCCTACGGTTCGTTTAATCGCTGCCATCTCCACATCCACACCCGTCGCGATCTCTTGCGTCAGATCACCCATTGCCTGAATAATGCGAGCGATGCAACCCGTCCAGCCGGTCTGGTGACTGGCTCCAATACCCGCCCCGTTATCGCCGTGGAAGTATTCGTAGAACAGGACGTAGTCCTTCCAGTAGGGATCGGTTTGGAATTTTTCTGCTCCCCCATAGACGGGGCGGCGACCGTTGCTGTCGGGCAGGAAGATGTGAGTTAAGCGGTTGCCGAGTTCCTGCGCCACTTCAAATAAGGTCATATACCGTCCCGACCCGGTGGGGCATTCCACCGTAAACGAGTCCCCATAGAAGGCATAGAGCCGCAGGAGTGCAGTGAAGAGTAAGAAATTAACGGGCATCCAGACGGGGCCACGCCAGTTGGAGTTGCCGCCAAACATGCCCGTGTTGGAATCTCCTGGCAGGTAGTCCACCCGGAATTCCTGACCGTTGTGGGAAAAGACAAAGGGATGCTCCTGGTGATAGCGGGAAAGGGCGCGAATCCCGTATGGACTGAAAAACTCGTTTTCATCCAGCATCCGAGCCAGAACACGGCGCAATTTCTGCTCATTGAACACCGACAGCATGCGCCGACCGGCTACGCCCGGTTGACTGGGCAGGTGCATGTTGGTGGTGAGTTCGGGGTGGCGGCGGTAAAAGGCTTGAGATCGCTGGCGGAAGTTAGGCAATTTCGGAATGTCTGCTTCTTCAAATAAGGCCACGGCGGCCAGCGGCAGTAGTCCCACCATCGATCGCACCTTCAAGCGCGTAGCCGTGCCATCCGGCAGCCGCAGGACATCGTAAAAGAAACCATCCGCTTCATCCCACATTTCATCTTCGTTTTCTCCCAGCCGATCCATCGCGCCAGCAATCCACATCGTATGCTCGAAGAACCGGCTGACAAATTCTTCGTAGAGGGGGTCGTGAATTGCCAGTTCAACGGCAATCCGCAGCATTTGCTGGCTGAAAAAGACCATCCAGGCGGTGCCGTCTGCCTGTTCTAAATAGCCACCTGTGGGCAGGGGGGAACTGCGGTCAAACACACCGATATTATCCAGCCCCAAGAAGCCCCCTTCAAAAACATTGTTGCCCGTGCGATCCTTGCGGTTGACCCACCAGGTGAAATTGACCAGCAGCTTAGAAAACGCATACTTGAGAAATTCGATATCCCCTTTGCCGTCATTGCGGGCCTTATCCATTAAATAGATTTGCATGGTGGACCAGGCATGAACGGGCGGGTTGACATCGCCAAAGTTCCACTCGTAAGCCGGGATTTGACCGTTGGGATGTTGGTAGTCGTTCCGTAACATCAAATCCAGCTGGGCTTTGGCAAAATCTGAGTCTACGATGGACAGCGGCAGCATATGGAACGCCAGATCCCAGGCTGCATACCAGGGATACTCCCACTTATCCGGCATGGAGATAATGTCATCGTTGTACATGTGGAACCATTCCCCGTTGCGCATCCGATGACGCTGCTCCACACCTGACCAAGGGGTAATGTGATGTTCTTCCAACCACTTGTCCACGTCGTAATAAAAATACTGCTTCGACCACAGCATCCCAGCCAGCGCTTGACGCAACAGATTAGCCCGCTCGGGTGATTCTGCTTTGATCTTCGCTGGCGTAATCGTGTCGTAGAAGGCATCGGCTTCTTGCAAACGTGTTTGGACAATCAGATCAAATCCTGCAAAGGGATGACTGATCTGGGCAGGTGCGGTGCGGGTCAGGCGCAGGCGAACCACCTGGGTTTCTCCTGGACCCACCATCAGCTGATAGTGAGGGGAAACCTTCGTTCCCGTCTGTAGGGGATTGACGGCATCCTGTTGCCCGTGCACCAGGTAGTTATGGATGCCATCCTTCACGTAGGGACTAGCATTGGTTCCAGCAAACAGGCGGGCATGGTTGGTTTCATTCTCGGTAAACAAGAGGGGCACGTGGCTGTCGCAGTAGAGATAGTAGTCTTCCAGAGACTCCTGAAGTAGCGGATCAGGATGGTGAGCATGGATGGTGCTGCCTGCAGCATTCTCGAATTTTTGCAGAATGGGCTTGTCTCCTCCATCCACCCAGGACCAGGTATTGCGAAACCAGAGGGTTGGCAAGAGATGCAGAGGGGCTGCTGCGGGACCGCGATTAGCGATACTAATTTGAATCAGAATATCTGCAGCATCAGCTTTGGCATATTCCACAAACACGTCGAAGTAGCGATCGCCGTCAAAAATACCGGTATCCAGCAGTTCGTATTCCAGCTCATCCCGACTGCGTTGCCGATTAGTTTTAATTAAATCCTCATAGGGGTAAGCCGCCTGCGGATATTTGTAGAGATATTTCATATAGGAGTGAGTCGGCGTACTGTCGAGGTAAAAGTAATACTCCTTCACATCCTCACCGTGATTGCCCTCACTGTTGTTCAGCCCAAACAGGCGCTCTTTTATAATTGGATCATTGCCATTCCACAAAGCGATGGCAAAACAGAGGAGCATGTGATCATCGCAAATGCCACCAAGACCGTCTTCTCCCCAACGATACGCCCGCGATCGCGCCTGGTCATGGGTAAAATAGTTCCAGGCATCACCGTTATCGCTGTAATCTTCTCGCACAGTGCCCCACTGTCGCTCACTCAGATAAGGCCCCCATTTTTTCCAAGGGATGTTGCGATCGCGGCTTTCTTGCAATCTAGATTGTTCAGCGGTCATAGGTTTTGTTTCCTTTGTTTAGTAATCAAGCGTTTTCGAATGGAGGGAGTCAATGCTTGAATCAGCTGCCTTGGGGGAGGCATTCAAGTGGAGGCAGAAAAGATGCTGAAAGGCTGAACTTCAAGAGGTGGCGATCTCTATAGGCGGGTAACTGAATGCGGATATTGGGCGTAGAAACCGGATTTTCAGCCCTCAATGCAGCACAACCCCGCAGCAAGGTGAAGACTGCGGATCCTCTGCCTGTAGCGGATGGGAATTAACTTAGGTAGCCAATTCGGATGGAATCGCACTTGGGGAGATGAACCGTCTAGTCCAGGTTGAAGGACAAATAGAGTTTCACTTTCCAGTACCACTGATCCACTAGCGGCTGAACTGGTTGGTGATGTGGGTTGAGAAGAAGGAATTTTTTGTGCACTGACCCCAGAAGCGGACGCAAGTGTCAAGAGGGTGATCAGCACCCAGGTCAAAAAGGTTTGTCCGGTTCTTTTCATATTTTTTAACGGCACTCAATACTTGGAGAGGATGCCGAGCCAGCGTAGGAGGATGCACTGAATCGCTGTCAGGGCGGGTTCAGGGAATTGCTCTAGGCGTGCCATTATTAGCCGCATTCCTAAAACAGAGCGTTTGTTTGCAGTGAAGATGGGTTTTAGCAGGCGGAAGAGATCTGAAGTGGCGATCGCAAATATCTCCTCACCCACCATGATGGCAGTTAATGATGGTCGGTGAGCGCTCTTGTTATGAAAAGTTGCAGAATTGCGATCGCTAGAGTAAGGATGATATGGGCGATCGCAGCGAATACAGCCAGCGAATTCGCAATAGCGATCTTTGTTAAAAATACCTGTAAGAATATGTCGTCCGCGGATATTTTTAGAGATGTTTTATGTCGGAGGGGCAGGCGTGCTGTTGAGGTGAAAATAATGCTCGTTCACGTTCTCACCGGGATTGCCTCTGGTTCTTGACTGGGTTACCTGGGTGATGGACGTAATCTGTACCTACGCGATCGCTCCTCGTAAACTTAGGTTGTCTGATAGTGACATTACCCCTTTTAGTGACATTACTTCTTTGTCAAGGGGAATAATGTCTCCGTAGCTAACTATTATTAAGTTCTATCTGTCTACCCGCTCGCTATGGGGCTGAGCAGCGACACACAAGCCAACGGTCAGTTCAGGTTACAATAATAAGAATTGCGATGATGATACTCAGTATCAAAGCAAAGATAACTGCAAGCTCAAGGCGGCGACTGAATAACCCAACAATGAGCACGAGAATCACCGCCAAAAAGCCCAGCCCAATGTAAATGGCATCTTCGCCCGAATGAGCAATCAAAGGATCGGAGGGCGGAGTCTGTTGTACCTGTGCAAGGGTTAATATGACGATAAATGGCATCATCTTTATAAGAATTTGCAAGGGATCGCAATTGACAGCACAAGGATTTGCCGATGAGCCGCTTCGTCCTTTGAGGTCATTCTCGTCCAGCGTTGATTGCCGCAGAAATGACTCATTCTAGTTTTTAGCTGCTGCAATTCTTTTGCTTGATGGGCAGTGTTTCCTCAGGCTCGCTTATTAATCAAGAATATTGGTGACAGAGGACGGGCTATGCTGGCGACGACTCCAACTTTTTTTGGCGGTAGTTGTCAATTAGGAGATATATGCTGATCAGGAGAACCCACAGCGGAAAAAATAGGGAAACCCAACCAATCCGATCAATATGGCTGATCCTCAGAATCATGATTGCTGCCAGCGCGTAGCCTAGCCATGCCATCCAGCGGGGAATCACCTGGGTACGGATGAAGATGGTGCAGGTTGATATCATAAATACTCCCGCCATCTTGATAGCGTAACTGTTCATGATCTCGCGGGCGGTGGTATAGCCAAAGTTGTAAAAGCCGGACGCTATCAGAGGATTGGATTGGGATAAGTACAACAAAATGATACTCCCCGTCAGCGCCGCAAATGTAAATAGCATCGCAAGGAATAATAATCCGCTACCCAGAAATACGGTGGCAAAGAAGCGATCTTCAGATTCTCCCAAGCGATCGCGCACCACACCGATGAACCAGAGGAAAGCAATCCCTGAGAAGGGTAACAGGTTGAGCGCTAGGAGGATTGTGTTTTTACTGGCGGAAATCCATGCTCCCCCTTCGCGCGGATTGGCGGGGATGGAAATCAAGAGCATCGTCAGACTGATGATTAGCAAAACCGAAAACACGATACCGGCGATCGCCGCCGCCTTCGGTGCTTTCAATTTCGCACGGATTAAGGGTTCTTCGTGGTTCATGGCATTTTCCAGAGGGTATTAATCTGTTCCACTGGGTAAGGCAAGTAGTGGAAGACTTCGTTGGCATTTTAGGAAAAGTATCAGCGTGAAAACGGCGATTTTAAAGCAGTTGAGTAATCAAATTTTGTCTATCAGATTGGTACATCAGGTTGGTACTATGATCATTCTTATTAGTGCACACCATCAAATCCCGAAAAGATGGACTTATGGTTCTTTTAAAGCTGAGGAGCAATTCCGTGAATGACAATATTGGAGACG
>DATNOY010000165.1:0-4087 GCA_036703495.1 Coleofasciculaceae cyanobacterium | reverse complement strand
GAGCGGCAGCAGTTTCTGGCGGAGCCGGACGACCGATCGCCATGGTTTGCATATGGGAGACGTCGGGTGCGGGGCTAGGGGCAGGAACGACTGGTAGTGGAGCAACAGGGGAAGTGGGGGAAACGGCGGTTCCAGAAACGGCAGGCGAACCGATGCCGGACGCAGCCTGCAGGGCCTGCACCACTTCTGCAGCAGATTGATAGCGATCGCCCGGTCGGTAGCTCAACATGCGATTCAGCACTTCGGAAAAACCGGGGCTGAGTTTGATCCACCGCTGCCAGGTCCAGGTGAGGGTGCGATCGTCATACAATTCTTGCGGCTCTTGTCCGGTCAGCATGACCAGGGCCGTTACGGCCAGCGCATATAAGTCGCTACTGGGATAGGCGCGCCCTGTCTGCATTTGTTCGCTAGGAGCATAGCCAAACTTGCCAACGGTTGTGGGTTCAGAAACGGTTTCGGGCGACTGCACCCGTGTGGCAATCTCTTTAACCACGCCAAAATCAATCAATACCGGCAGATTATCCTGCTGCCGCAAAATAATGTTATCGGGCGCAATATCCCGATGAATGATGCCCTTGCTGTGGATATGATGCAACACCGGCAGAATTTGCCGGATCAGCTGCAAGCCCTCGGCTTCCGAAAAAGTTAGGCCTTTGGCTTTGCGATCGTTGAGCAGCGAACGAAAGGTCTTGCCTTCGACATAATCCTGCACCAGGAACAACCGCTGATTTTCTTCAAAGGTGGCGCGGAACTGCGGAATCTGTGGATGTTGAATTTGATAGAGAATGGCGGCTTCGCGCTGAAAGAGTTCTTTAGCCTTGGTCAAGGCATAGGCGCTCCCCTGCGGGGGGATAAATTCTTTGAGGGCACATCGCTCGTTGAAGCGCCCTTGATCTTCTGCCAGGTAAGTGCGACCAAATCCGCCTTGTCCCAGAACGCTGAGAACGCGATAGCGGTTCTGTAAGATAGTACCTAAAGGAATGGAAGGTTGCATGGCAGAATAATCGACTCTTTCAATCACAGAAATTACATTACTCAGGACAAGGGATCATGGCTTCAATCAAACCCAGCATTGGGGTACAGAGGCGCTGCCCCCAAACCCCCATTTAGTTAAATTCACGATCCTACACATCCCAGCAGGGAAAACCTGAGCAGGATGCCCCCAGTGATTTTAAACGAAATTCACAGAGCAAAGGTTTCCGATTGCCGCTTCCCTACATCGCCGTTGAGCTTGGGCCTGGACTAAACTTTTTTTAACTGAATCTTAGTCTTGAACTAAACCCATGAGCCACATCAGCACATCATCATAGCAAGGAATATTCTGATCAAATCAGCGTTTTCTGACGGAGGAGATCAACGCTCCATGATGGCCATAGGCTGAGCAAGCGGCGGTTGAGCAAGCGGCTAATGAGCAAGCAGCGGGCACCCGCATCTCCCAGCCATTCCCGGTCATGCACTCAACTGATGCCCCGAATCCGGAATAAAAGAAATTGCGTTACCTGAGCCGGATTGAAGTTATCGTCGCTGACTAGCAGCAAACTGCGAGTGCCGTCGGATAGCCGCGGCCCTAAAGCCATGCCTTCCAAATTGTCGAGGGGAATGCCTAAGTCCTGGAGATTGAGCAGCGATCGCTTATAGATAGGCGTAGTGCCTGGACTATCTCCTTTCAGGCTAGCGACTCCTGAAATATCGGTGGCGGGGCCGGTGGCAATTTGGAACAGCTCTGAGCCAAATCCACTCAGCAGTCCGAACGATCGCTCTAGGCTGAGAAAATGCCCGCCCTGATCTAAAGTCAGCAGTTCACTCAGCCCGCGAGTTGTGCCGAGTGGGGTGGGTTCTACCCGATACAAATGTTCTGCCAGCAGCGTGGTTTGGCTATCTCCAACCAAGTAATGCAAAAACCGGACGGGAGTAGGGGCAGGCTGAGCGGCGGCAGACTCAGGCAAGTCTTGCTCGAGGGCAGATTCGGTCGCGGTGAACAGCCGAAAGGGCTCTAATCGACCATCCACCGAGCCGTTGGCATTAATCGTTAACGATTCAAAGCCCAAATTATCTTGAACACCAACGGGGTGATCAGCAACGAGTCCGGGCAAAAACCGCTGAGGGATAGGCAAACGGCCCTGCCACTGCCCTGTTTCTCGATCAAACTCGTCAATGAAGGGCGGAATGCCCTCCCGACTAACGCCTTCACTAGAGATAAACAGCGACTGTCGCGGCGAAAGGGCAATGCCTTCTAGATCAACAGTATTCTCTGCGTAGGGCTGTCCATCTTCTCCAGTGAGCGTCGTGACTTTTTCAATTTCAACTGTGTCCAGTCCGATTTGGGGAGCAGGCTTCAAGTTGAGCTTCAGGGTGTAGAAGCGGGCGGGAGCCTGTTCGCTGCGATCGTCTGAGATGGCATAGAAGCGATCGCGCTGCCGATCATAGGTGAGGCCCGACAAACCGCCCACGGGCGTCTCCTGGAAGCTGCGCTGAGGCAGCTGATAGGCTCCCAGGAACTCTACAGAGAGATCAAGAAATAGCCGATCTTCTGCCTTAACCTGGGGAATGCTGCAAGCAGGGAGCAAGAGCGCCAGCGAGATCAGGACGAGCGCCAGCGCCCGCCGAACGCCTCCTAGAGTCCGTAGAAAAATTAGCGGATGAAACAACCGGGTCATTGCAAATCTGGCAAGGCAGTGTCAGGGTGCAGCTTACCTCTGTTTATCTTCACCCGAGTTGGGTCGATTAACCGCCTTTGATCACATAATCCTGCAAGGCTTTGACCTCCAGCGGCTGAGATTGCAATGAGCGAATGGCAGCTGCCGTGGCATTGGCTCCGGCGATCGTCGTGACGATGGGGATTTTTTGCAGCAGGGCAGTGCGACGAATCGAGCGATCGTCAATCTGAGCGGTGGCCCCGATCGGCGTGTTGATGATGAGCTGAATCTTCTCATTTTTGATGGAATCGAGAATATTCGGCCGACCTTCATGCAGCTTCAGCACCAGCTCTACATCCAAGCCGTTCTCGTGGAAAAACTGGCGGGTGCCAGCCGTTGCTACCACCTGGAAGCCCAAACTAATCAGGTCTTTGACCACCGGAATGGCCGACGCTTTGTCGCGATCGTTCATGGAGACAAATACGGTACCGGACTGAGGCAATACCTGAGAGGCTCCTAGCTCTGCCTTAGCAAACGCCTTGCCAAAGTCGCTGTCGATACCCATCACCTCACCGGTCGATCGCATCTCAGGGCCGAGAATGATGTCGGTGCCGGGGAATTTAGAGAAGGGTAAAACCGCCTCTTTGACGGAGATGTGGGTGGGAATCACCTCTTGGGTGTAGCCCAACGACTCCAGGGTTTTGCCCGACATGACGCGCACCGCCATTTTGGCCAGCGGAATACCGATCGCCTTAGAGACAAAGGGCACCGTGCGCGAGGCGCGAGGATTGGCTTCCAAAATGTAGACCTGTTCGCCCTGAACGGCAAACTGAATGTTCATTAATCCCACGACATTCAGGGCTTTGGCTAGTTCGATCGTCCAGGTACGAATGACAGACAGAACGCTTTCGGGCAGGGTGACGGTGGGGATTGAACAGGCGGAGTCGCCGGAGTGAATGCCGGCCTGCTCAATGTGCTCCATAATGCCGCCAATCACCACATTGCCCGATAGATCGGCGATCGCGTCTACATCTACTTCAATGGCATTTTCTAAGAACTGGTCAATCAAAATCGGGTGATCGGGTTCTACCTGAACGGCGTAGACCATGTAGCGATCAAGTTCGGTGTCTGAGTAGACAATCTCCATAGCCCGACCGCCCAACACATAGCTAGGACGCACCACGACCGGATAGTTAATCCGTTTAGCCACCTGCAAGGCTTCATCAAAACTGCGGGCCAGTCCGTTGGCAGGTTGACGAATATCGAGCTGCCGCAGGATCTTCTCAAACCGCTCCCGGTCTTCGGCCGTATCGATCGAGTCGGGGGAGGTGCCCCAAATTTTGGTGGGAACATCCGGATTGGTATCGAGATATTTCTGCAGCGGCACAGCCAACTTCAGCGGCGTCTGTCCACCAAATTGGATAATTACCCCTTCGGGGATCTCCGCTTCC
>DATNOY010000164.1:0-2339 GCA_036703495.1 Coleofasciculaceae cyanobacterium | reverse complement strand
AAGAGCTACGGTTTTACGATCCCCAAGCTGGAACAACCCTGTTAAGCTACCAGGAGATTGAACAAGCCCGTGAGCAGGCAGAACAAGCCCGCGAGCAGGCAGAACAAGCCCGCGAGCAGGCAGAACAGGCGCGCCGAGATGCCATTCCTCGATTGCTAGGACTGGGTCTTACGGCTGATCAGATTGCTGAAGCGCTCAATATTGCTGTAGCAGAAGTTCAATCCTATCCAGGCTGATCAATCGCAATGTGCCGGGGCTGCGATCGCACCCGATCGCACCATTCGCCAATCTTAGGAAACTGGCTCATGTCATAGCCGCCGGCTTCCGCCATATGCGTGTAGGCATAAAGGGCGATATCGGCGATCGTGTACGGTTCTCCTATAGCAAAAGGGCGATCGGTAAGGTGCTGCTCCAACACCTGCAAGGCAACATTGCCCTGCCGCTGGTGGTATTCGATCAACGGTGCAAATTGATCTGCCTGCTTGGCTATCGAAATCCAGAACCGAGGACGCGACAGGTTGGCTCCCAGGCTAAATTGCTCAAAGAACAGCCATTGCGTCACCTGAGCGCGATCGCGCTTTGCCTCTGGTAGAAAAGGAGTACCTTCTGCCAGGTAGAGCAAAATTGAATTGGACTCTGCCAGGCAGGTTTCTGGGTCAATTTCTAACACAGGCACTTTGCCGTTCGGATTCTTCTGCAAAAAATCTGGCAGTTTCGTCTCCTGCTGAAGGATGTTAACGTTTACTTGCTCAAAAGGAATGCCCAGTTGGCTCAGCAACAGCCGAACTTTATAACAGTTGCCTGACTGCGGAAAATTGTAGAGTTTATACATAGCTGAGGGCATCGTATAGCAAGGTAATTCGTTGATTCTCTCGCTATATTTTAAAGTCGATTGGAACCCGTTCCCGGCCTTTCACTCTCACACCCCTTCTTAAACTATGCTCACTTCCCTCGATTCTATGGTCGCCCTGGATGTCCTAATGCCCTGGGCTATTGCCATCGGGCTGAATTTGATGCTGGTGGCGATCGCCTGGTTTGCGCCCAAAAAGTTGCTCACTCCTGCCGGATTGGTTCATGCCGCCGTTTTAGGAATTATTCTTTGGGGCACGTTGGGCTGGCGCGGCTATGTGGTAATGATGTTCTATTTTCTGGTAGGGTCTGCCGTCACCCGGATTGGCATGAAAGAAAAAGAAGCCGCCGGGATTGCCGAGAAGCGATCGGGAGCCAGAGGCCCAGAAAATGTTTGGGGTTCAGCGTTAGTAGCAACTTTTTGCGCCTTAGGCGCTTATGGACTTGCTGTTTCACCTTATCCTTGGGCAGCTCAGGTCATCTTCCTACTGCTACTCGGCTATGTCGCCAGCATCAGCACTAAACTTTCCGATACCTGCGCTAGCGAAGTGGGCAAAGCCTATGGCAAACGCACCTTCCTGATCACTACACTCAAACCCGTAGAACGTGGCACTGAAGGTGCGGTGAGTTTAGAAGGAACCCTCGCAGGCATTCTAGGCTCGGCGACCCTTGCTCTAGTCGGCTGGCTAGTGGGGCTAATCACACCCATTGATATCCTCTGGTGCTTAATCGCTGCCTTTGTTGCTACCAATCTAGAAAGCGTGATTGGGGCAACCCTGCAATCTAAGTTCGACTGGCTGACCAATGAAGTGGTGAATATTCTCAATACGCTGATTGGGGCGATCGTTGCCATTCTTCTAGCGCTAGCTGCCCAGTCCGTTATTTAGGCGAGTTCTCGCTTACCACAGCATAATTTAACTGCAATTCATCCCCTGCCTGGCCGCGAATGCCCCAGTTATGCCGGGGAGTTTCTGTAATGGTGATCTCTACATCCAGGGGATCAATCCCAACCTGGCTGGATAACTGCTCAAACAGCAAGTGGATCATCTGCCGTTTAGCGTCAACGCTACGTCCTTCAAACATACTGATTTCTAAAATCAGATACCGTTCTGAGCGATCGTCTGGATAAATAAAATCTTCAGGCGTGAGGGGAAAAAACCGATGAAAGCGTTTCTCGGGCGGCAGAGCGATCGCTTTGACAACGCAAGCATGAACGACATCAGAAATGATCTGACGCGATGCCTTGAGAAATTCAGCATTCCCGTAAAACTTGATTTGAACCATGGTTGCTCATTTGCGCCTCTAAGGATTACGAATTAATTAAAACCGACCTTTTAATTTTTGAAAGCGCAGCCTTGCCGCGCTTTCAAAAATTAAGGTTTGGGTTTTATTCAATTCACGTTCCTAACTACCGAGATAGCGTCGTACAAAGCTCTCTAGGGTTTCTAGCTTGAAGTTAAACATGGACTCTAGACGTTCAATTTCGGCGG
>DATNOY010000163.1:0-2566 GCA_036703495.1 Coleofasciculaceae cyanobacterium | reverse complement strand
TCAAACCCCCGAAGGGTTAAGGTTTAGGGCGATCGCTGCCTGTGATCTGCAGAGATCAAGAGCAGCGATCGCCGTCAAGTCGTAATTTTGCCAGAAGAGGCGATCGGACTTGAAGGGAGGGGCTAACGGCTATGATCAGCGGTTGCCGATCCTCCTGAACTCAGCACCAGCAGCTTCCTATAATCCGCTGCACCGCAATCTTGGGGTGCGACGACTAACACAAATATATCAGATATGATATAAATGATGCATGAACACAGCAGGTAAACCCTTGGTGTGGTTGCACGGGGAGGTGAAAACCCCACCCTTTAGCCAAGAAGCACGTATAGAAACAGGTGTTTTGTTGAGGCGATTGCAGCAGGGCGAAAGTTTAGGATTACCCCACTCAAGACCCATGCCAAGTATTGGGACACACTGCTATGAACTGCGGGTTCGAGATGCAAGTAAGAACTGGAGAATCATTTACCGCATTGATAACGATGCAATTCTCATTCTTGAGGTATTTCACAAAACAACAAGAACAACTCCCGCCAGCATTATTGATACCTGTCAAAAACGCTTGAGCAAGTATGACAATGATCAGGAGGATTAAGAATATGGACGAAGCTAAAAGGAAAAAACTAGAGGACAAAGGTTGGAAAGTTGGAACGGTTTCGGAATTTCTAGACCTTACGCCAGAAGAAACAACCCTCATTGAAATTAAGCTGGCATTGAGCCGCAACCTAAAAGAACGACGGCAAAAGTTAATGACTCAAACAGAACTGGCAGATAAGTTGTACTCCAGTCAACCCCGTGTTGCCAAAGCTGAAAATGGTGATGCGTCAGTCTCTATTGAACTGCTGATTCGGGCAATGCTGGCAACAGGTGCAACCCCTCAAGAAATCGGTCAAGTGATTGCACAAGTAGGTTGAACTTCGTCATCCCCTAAAATGCGCTCGCCCCTATCTTATGACAATTATCATGCCTTAACCTGCGATTTCGCGATAAAATCACGCAATTCGCTGAAAATATTTAGATCGCCACTTAAACAGTCGATCAATCAAGCGAACGTCGCCGTTTCAAAAGCCAAGCAAGGTAAGCCGCTGCTATGATGTCGTAGGTAAGGCAGAACATGGGCCACCAGCTTGGCACGCCTGGATTTGTCACAATGTGGCCATGGAAGAAGTCAAAAATGCCATGTGCAGCTAGCGCACCCACAACCAGCCACAGGTTACGCTTGAAGCCAAGGACAGATATGCCCCAAAATGCGGCTATTGCAATGGACTCTAACAGCAAAACTTGAACCGAGCCACCCATCACGGCAAAGAGTCCGTAATAGGAGGCGATTACAATCATTACCGTTGGGTAGAACGCACGGTCTTTGTCAAAGCCGAAAAGGGTAGCCGACCCAGAAACGGCAAGAGCAAGAAATAAACCGACCAGATACTCCATGAACTCTTCTACAGGCTCCTAAGAAATTAGCAGGCTAAACGTTTCTGATTATCTATACCATCTCAGAGTGACATACAGAAACATCCTAAATGATTTGTAAAAGGACGCTTTTCACAAACCATTTCACAAATCAAATAGAACTACCACATACACCACGGGATGCAATCCCCTCAGGAAACTGTTGTCTTGACCCAGGGGCGATCGCCAGCAATGGCTCTATGAGAGTTTTCCCGATGAGTCAGGGAATCCCCAATGTTGGGAGCATCTCGATAGAACCTGACAATTTGCAACAGCTGCTACACTGAATTTTCCAAACTTTGCTACGTTTTATGGTGAGGGTGAACACAATTTAGAAAAGAGATACACGGATGATCCGCCTCTAAAAGGAAACTAAAGTTGAAATTTGCAGTTTTGTCAGACATTCACGGAAATTTCTGGGCACTGGCGGCAGTTCTTGAAGATGCGAAGCGCCGAGGCATTGCCCAGTTTATCAACCTTGGAGACATATTGTATGGCCCACTTAAACCATTAGAAACGTATGCACTCCTGCAAACAATCGATGCTGTTACCATTCAAGGCAACCAGGATCGAGAGGTTTATGAATTTGATCCAAGTCGAGGGGAGGAACATCCAACTCTCACTTATATGCTCAAAGAGCTGGGTGAGGAGCCAGTTCAATGGCTGAGGTCATTGCCTAAAACAACTGTAGTTGCTGAAGAAATTTTTGCTTGTCATGGTATCCCTGACAATGATCTGGTCTATTTACTAGAAGATATTTCTAGGGGACTTCCTACTGTCAGAGACGAAGCAGCTATACTCAGCTATCTTGAGGGAGTTAGTTATCCCATCATCTTGTGTGGGCACAGCCATATTGCGCGAGTTGTTCAATTGTCTTCAGGGCAACTGATTATCAATCCTGGTAGTGTGGGCGTACCTGCTTATGATGATGATGCTCCGAACTATCATGCCATGCAAAACTACTCACCCTTAGCCTCTTATGCAGTGCTCGAAAAGCAGAGTGACGTATGGCAGGTTGAACTGTTGAAGATTCCATATAATGTGGGTCTGGCAGTTGAGCAAGCACAGCGTCAAGGCCGAGAGGACTGGGCATATTGGATAGAGACAGGACGAGTAG
>DATNOY010000162.1:0-14389 GCA_036703495.1 Coleofasciculaceae cyanobacterium | reverse complement strand
AAACTTTAGCCTTAAGCCACTGGAATCGGTTGCCGTGACACTTGCAGTTGAACAGCTATTAACTCCGGAGATCTCTCGCCCTGCTCGATATTTGGGTAACGAACTGGGCGCTATTCACAAGGATTGGAACCAGGCAACCGTCCGCTGGGTATTAACCTATCCAGAAGTATATGAGGTGGGTGCATCCAATTTGGGGCACATTATTCTCTACAGCATCCTCAACGCTCAACCTCGGCAGCTTTGCGATCGCGCTTATCTTCCCGCGCCGGACTTAACGGCCAAGCTACGCTCTACCCAGACTCCGCTGTTTGCCGTGGAAGCCCGGCGATCGCTAACCGATTTTGACATCCTAGGCTTTAGTCTCAGCTATGAACTGGGAGCCACCAATATTTTAGAAATGCTGGCGCTAGCGGGTATTCCGCTGACCTGGCAAGAGCGACATGCCGATGGCGCTTGGAATGTCGAGCAGGGCAGCTATCCCCTTATCTTTGCGGGTGGGCAGACAGCTACCTCTAACCCCGAACCCTATGCTGATTTTCTGGATTTTGTGGCCCTGGGAGACGGAGAGGAACTGCTGCCGGAAATTGGGTTGATTGTTGAAGAAGGTAAGGCTGCAGGTTTAAGCCGAGAAGAACTGTTGTTAGATCTGGCACAGATTCCGGGAGTTTATGTGCCCCAGTTCTATGAAATGACGGCGGAGGGGTCGGTTCGTCCTCAACGTTCAGATGTGCCAGAAAAAATCCTGCGGCGGGTGGCAACGCCGATGCCCGCCTATTCCATTGGGTTAGTTCCCTATGTAGAAACGGTTCATGATCGCCTGGTGATTGAAATTCGGCGCGGCTGTACGCGGGGCTGTCGCTTCTGCCAGCCTGGGATGCTTACCCGTCCTGCCCGAGATGTAGAGCCGACCCAAGTGGTGGAAGCAATCGAGCAAGGGATGCGATCTACAGGGTACAACGAGTTTTCGCTGCTGTCGTTGAGCTGTTCTGACTATTTAGCGCTGCCTGCGGTCGGGATGGAGATCAAAAATCGGCTCAAGCATGAAAACATTACGCTGTCATTGCCGAGCCAACGGGTCGATCGCTTTGATGAAAATATTTCCAATATTCTAGGCGGTACGCGTCAGTCAGGTTTAACCTTTGCTCCAGAAGCGGGAACGCAGCGGATGCGAGACATTATTAACAAGGGGTTAACCAATGAGGAACTCTTGCAGGGCGTAAAAACCGCCTACGAACAGGGCTGGGATAAAATCAAGCTCTACTTCATGATTGGGCTACCTGGTGAAACCGACGCAGATGTACTAGGGATTGCTGAAACTTTGCGATGGCTGCAGCGAGAATGCGGCGGCAGAGGCAAAAGATATCTCAACTTCAAAGTCACTATCTCTAACTTTACGCCCAAGCCTCATACACCCTTCCAATGGCACTCTGTCTCTACAACAGAATTTAAGCGGAAGCAGGGGTTGCTGCGTCAAGAGTTTAGAACCCTGCGGGGCGTGAAGGCAAATTTTACAGATGTCCGCATCTCGGCAATGGAAGACTTTGTCGGCCGGGGCGATCGCCGTCTGGCTGCAGTGGTTCGTCGGGCCTGGGAACTGGGAGCCGGTATGGATGCCTGGTGGGAAAGCCTCGATCGAGCTTTTGCTGCCTGGACGCAAGCGATTGCCGAATCGGAGCTGACCTGGAAATATCGTCAGGTTGAGAATGGAGAGTGGAATGTGATGGCAGGCATAGAGCCTATGCCAAGTGCCCTGCCTGCACTGAGCGAGCCGCAATTGCCTAACCTGGATGCTCCTCTACCTTGGGATCATCTAGACACAGGAATTGATAAACAGTGGCTCAAAGCCGACTTGCAACGGGCTTTAGCAGCAGCCATTGTTCCAGATTGCTCGTTTGAGGGTTGTTCTCACTGTGGCGTCTGTGGAGCCGATTTTGGACACAATATCGTTGTTCCACCGCTGCCCATTCCTAAATTTGAGGGTCAGTTTGTCCCGAATCAAGAGCGGGTTCAACGGTTGCGGGTATGGTTCGGTAAGGTAGGCGATCTGGCGATGATCAGCCACCTAGACTTGATTCGCTTGTTTGATCGCGCTATTCGACGGGCCGCCATTCCCATTGCTTTTACGGGCGGTTTCCATCCGGGTCCGCGCATTGCTCCTGCCAGTGCCTTGCCCCTAGGGGTCACCAGTTCGGGTGAAATTGTAGACTTTGACTTGATCCAGACAATGGAGGTAGAGGCGTTTCGCCAAAAGCTATCGGCCCAACTGCCGGCTAACATCCCGGTATATCGCGTAGAGGCGATCGCCCCTAACTCGGCTTCTGCCACGCAGTTGGTAGATCGAGCAGAGTATCTGATTAGCCTGGGAATTCTCGCTAATGCCGCTGCGGCAGAGTCTCCGGTGGCAGCCTGGCCAGCGTGGGTTGCCCAAATTTTGGCTGCTCAAGAGATCTGGATGGAGCAGACCACAAAATCGGGTCAGATCCGTCAAGTCAATTTGCGCGATCGCCTCATTGAACTGCAGTGGATTGATCTGGCTATTCCAGAAGCAAAGCGATCGCTGCCTTTCGATTTGGCCACCGATGCGGCTGTTCTAAGCTTTATCGGCGTTTGTCACAATGATGGTAACTTTTTGCGCCCAGAACATTTAACTTACATGCTGCAACAGGTGAGCGGCTATGAGTTTCAACTGTTCAAAGTTCATCGTCAGCAACTTTTGCTGTCCGCCAGCCACCCGTGATGTCAGGTTTTCGCTCTCATCTTCACAATTTAACTTGCTAAGCTGCTGATTTCATTCCGTTGAGGGGCTAACGGCAGATTAAAGTGGGTCTGGCTGTCTAATTTGCCCCCATTCAGTTAGCCTTTCCAGCATTTTTTGCAAAATATTCCATAATACTAATGGCGTAGCCTTTTCTGCACGCTATAATTCTCATCAAGAGAAGCCGTAGCAGATTGGCATCTCTCAGGTTGCCAGTGGTTTAATCGGCATCATGTAATGAGCTAGGTCTGCTGCTGCAAAGCTTTTGTTTTACATTCGATCGTTGGGTGCCTGTCTCTTAAAGAAGGTATCTGTCGAAGAGTCAATGGTTGATTGTTGACTCTAGTGATCCATCTTCGCATCCTGCTAACTGAAGTATTCAGATAGCAGTGGCGATAGGAGTTTTTCTAATCTATCCAGGGCTTGCCCTATCTAAGCATCCACTTCAGATAGAAACGCCCTGTGGCTTCTACACATCATGTCAGATTTTTTTGCCTACCTAATTTTAAGTCCAGCACAAACGGCACAGATGAAGCCATTGCCCTTGGTGCTGACCGTTTTTGAGGAAATTGAATGTCCAAGCAAATTATTATTGCCGAGCAGCACCGAATTGCTGCGGTTTTTTCAGAAGATCAGATTCAAGAACTGATCGTTGCTAAGGGGAATCATCAGGTTGGAGACATTTATCTAGGTATTGTTGAAAACGTTTTACCGGGAATTGATGCCGCCTTTGTCAACATTGGGGACAGCGAGCGGAATGGGTTTATCCATGTGACGGATTTGGGTCCCTTAAAGCTGCGAAAATCAGCCGGTTCGATTACTGAATTGCTGGCTCCTCAGCAAAAAGTCCTCGTTCAAATTATGAAGGAGCCGACCGGAAATAAAGGTCCGCGGCTGACTGGAAACATTAGCTTGCCTGGGCGCTACCTGGTCTTAATGCCTTTTGGTCGGGGAGTCAACCTGTCTCGACGCATTCGCAGTGAGGCAGAGCGCAATCGGCTAAGAGCGCTGGCCATCTTAATTAAGCCGGCTGGTATGGGGCTATTGGTACGCACTGAAGCGGAAGGTGTAGCCGAAGAAGCCATCTTGGAAGACTTGGAAACTCTGCAAAAGCAGTGGGAAAGTGTTCAGCAGGAAGCAGTCTCTACCCGTGCACCCAGCCTACTGAATCGAGATGATGACTTCATCCAGCGGGTTCTGCGCGATGTCTACAGTGCTGATGTCAATCGCATTGTCGTAGATTCTCATACGGGTTTGAAACGAGTCAAGCAGCACTTAATTAATTGGAGTGGCGGTAAGACGCCACAAGGCGTGTTGGTCGATCATCACCGTGAACGTGTTTCCATCTTGGAATACTTCCGGGTGAATGCGGCCATTCGGGAAGCGCTGAAGCCACGGGTTGATCTGCCCTCAGGGGGCTACATCATTATTGAACGGACTGAAGCCCTAACGGTGATTGACGTCAACTCTGGCTCTTTCACGCGCTCTGCTACGGCTCGTGAGACTGTGCTGTGGACAAACTGTGAAGCGGCTACGGAGATTGCGCGTCAACTCCGGCTTCGCAACATTGCAGGGGTGATCATTGTCGATTTCATCGACATGGATTCTCGTCGCGATCAGCTCCAGGTTTTAGAGCAGTTCAACAAAGCCATTCGATCAGACAAAGCGCGTCCTCAAATCGCCCAGCTTTCTGAACTGGGTCTGGTAGAACTGACGCGCAAACGTCAAGGGCAAAATATCTACGAATTGTTTGGGCGTCCTTGTCCAACCTGCAGCGGGTTTGGGCATTTAGTCCATCTCCCAGGTGAAGTAGACCACGAGGTGGCTGAACCCATCGAAGCTTTTCGGGCTGCTTCTACTCCTGAACCTCGAACGATTGCTTTACGAGAGAATTGGGAAAAAAGCAATGAGGAAAATTTAGACCTCGATGCTTCTCCAGATTTACAGGAGCTGAATCTGACAAATCATCCCAATTATCAAGAGCGAGGCAGAGGCGATCGCCGTCGCCGTCGCAGCCGCCTCAAGGTTGGCGAACCTGTAATGCGTGGGGCAGTTCCTAAACCTGAGGTGGAAACTGAGAGTGAACCTTTGCCCATTGCGGAAGAACCAGCTCTTCCTGTGGCTTCCCGGAACTTGAGAGAGCCTCGAGTTGAGAAGCCCGATCGGGCAGGACGCTCTGCCCGACGAGAAAAACCGGCTGCTGAACCTCCGCAGGTCATTTCAGTTGAAATGACGCCCGAAGAGCAGGATATTTACGCTCTAATGGGCATATCGCCTTTGGTACTGGCAGTAGAACCGGTTAAAGATCCGAAATCTGCCATTATTTCTGTGAGTTTGCCAGGACAGGGCACTCGGTTGGTAAATGGGGCAACGGCAGATTTTGAAGATCAAAACCCTGCCTTAGAATTTGCTGAGACACCCGATGGCAACGAAGCAAATGGCGAAGCAGAGATGGATATCATCCCCACCCTATCCCATTCAAATGCAATCAACCCTGTGACCCTAGCCTCTTTTGCTGAACCGCTCGCTGAACAGCCGGAAGATGCTCCTGAAACCGATGCGCCTCGTCGTCGCCGTCGTCGTCGGTCGTCAGTTAATATTGCCGACACAGAGTCATAATAGGGCAGCTCGACCAGAGCCATGAAACAGCAGCCTAGTTTTCTCAGCTTGCCAGAGCTGCTAGATGGCTGGGGCAACTCTAATAGTTTAGTAGCAGGAATAGATGAGGTTGGGCGAGGGGCCCTCTTTGGACCCGTTGTGGCCGCCGCCGTAACTTTGCCTCCGGCAGTCTATGCCGACCTCATCCTTGCAGGAATTACGGATAGCAAGCTACTCTCTGCTGCTCAGCGTCAAGAGCTAGACCGACAGATTCGGGCAGTGGCGATCGACTGCCGAGTCGGTATCGCTTCAGTCCGAGAGATCGATCGCTGCAATATCTTGCAAGCTACCTTCTTGGCCATGAACCGCGCAGTGGTGCGGCTCTGCCCTCAACCGGAATTCTGCCTAGTAGATGGTAATCAACGGATTCCAGGCTTATTGATTCCTCAAAAAACTGTAGTCAAAGGCGATCAAAAGTCTGTGGCGATCGCTGCCGCCAGCATTGTCGCCAAAGTTTGGCGGGATGAACTCATCACCCGCTTAGCGCTCAAACATCCTGCTTACGACCTTGCTGCCAACAAAGGCTACGGGACTGCTAAGCATCGAGCTGCTTTAAACCAGTTTGGGGTGTCGAGTCAGCATCGTCAGTCTTTCAGTCCTTGCCGGCCAGCGACCGACTAAATAGCTGAACCATTAGAAGAGAAGAGAGAAGGGTTTACAGCATCTGGGCTAGACTGCATCTGTACTGCCACCCACTGCCGATAATCAAGCAATAGCTGGTGCATCAGCTGCTGCTTGATCGTTAATAGGACGCTACGAAGCAGTCCATTACCCGTTGCTTCTAGAAGCGGTTTGGGGGTTAGCCATAGGGGAGGGGGCAAATCGACCTGGACTTGCAAATCAGCTTTCCCTCTAAGATGAGTCGCGTCATTGATTTGAGAGGGAGCTAGCCGTCCAACCAGGCTGAGGCTAAAGCGTTGGTTGATATATTCCACCCCCCGAATTTCACAGCCAACCGATTGTAAACTGATTGAGCCATCCGCATGGGCAAGCACCTGCATATCCACAGTGGGTTGAATGCTCAAAGTCATAAAGCTAAGAGACCGCATCTTCAGTCGAAAACAGTCGGCACTCAACTGTTCTACTCGACTAGGATCCACGAGAGCTTGAATTAAACGCTGGGGTTGACGCAAATAGTGTTGAATAGGAATGGGCTGATCTGGGACAACCAATTCGACGGATTGGGAAGCATAAAAGCAAGTGGACATACAGGCTGACCGTCGTAAATTTACGCTTTCAAGGCAATTAACTAAATTTTACAATTTTTTTAAAAACCTTCTTTGACCATAGCGAAATATGGGCTATAAACTCCCGCTGATGGGAATTTCCTTAACCTAATGTTTCAATATCATGGCAATGTTGATGGCTTTTCTCATACCAAGCCAGTCCGGAAAACGGGGTACAGCCGCGACACTCTTTTATCCGGTGAGTAAAAAACGTCATAAGTACAAAATCATGCCAAGTTCAAGCTGCAGCGACTGACCTAACGAGAAACTTGCTTCCTGGATCTTTCAACCTATTGACACAAGATTATGACTATCTCGATCGCCTATTTAGGCCCGGCTGGAACCTACAGTGAGAGTGCTGCCATCGCTTGTGCTCAGTGGCTACAGCAAAGCACTGGAAGTACGTTTGAGCTACATCCTTATTCCAGCATTGCCCAAACCATTCGGGCTGCTGCCGAGGGAATGTCCCAGTTGGCCGTTGTACCAGTCGAGAACTCGATTGAGGGAAGCGTTACCGTAACACTGGATATGTTGTGGCAACTGAATCAGCTCCAGATCCAGCAGGCGATCGTCTTGCCTATCGCTCATGCGCTGCTTTCCCACGCCGCAACTTTAGATACCATTCAAACGGTCTATGCGCATCCGCAAGCCTTAGCCCAATGCCAGGAGTGGTTAGAAAAATATTTGCCCACTGCTTCGCGAGTTGCGGCCAGTTCCAACACTGAGGCTTTACAACATCTTAAAGATAATCCCATGGCAGCGGCTATTGCCTCCCAACGGGCTGGACAGCTTTATGAGGTGCCGACGCTGTCCTATCCCATTAGTGACCGTCCTGATAATTGCACCCGCTTTTGGCTTTTGAGCCAAGACTCCCCAGTCAATGGTAGCCATACCTCCGTCGCGTTTAGCCTACCAGCAAACACACCTGGCGCACTGGTCAAGCCGCTACAGATTTTAGCGGCGCGAAATATCAATATGAGCCGGATCGAATCTCGTCCGACCAAGCGATCGCTAGGAGAATACCTATTTTTCATTGATCTTGAAGGTGGAATTCAATCCACCTTAGTTCAATCGGCTCTAGCAGAACTGGAAAATTGTACAGAAACGCTAAAGATTTTAGGGAGTTACAACCTTCTAGCAATCAATGAAACCTAGTCAAGCTAACAGGCTGAGAAGACTCACGATTTAAATACGTCCTTGAGGGCTGTGCGAGCGGCCAAATGGTTGCGGGTTGAGGTCAAAATCTCTGATTCGCGTTCTAGCCGAGCAGCTGTATCCTGCATTTCCAGCAAAGTTTGCTGTTCCTGGGCAACTCCATGCAAATTTCCCGCAACCCAGTAAGATAGCTCCACAGGCAGTTCAGGAATGTCATCGGGAAGGGCAATCTCTTGACCCGTCAACTTTGCAGATAAATGAACCACATCTCGGAGCAATTGGTCCACTTCCGTTGACAGTTGGCTAAGATCCCGCTCTGTGGGCTGGTCTTCAATCCACTCCACTAAGCCAACGTAATAGGGCTTTTCCCGAACATATTCTAAAACTCGAAAGCGCTGCTGCCCTAGGGTCAGAATTTTCATCCGGTCATCTGGCATCCGCTGATGTTGAATCACCTCAGCGCAGCATCCCACCGTTGCAATTTGCCCCTGCACCGGATCGACCATGAGTACCCCAAAACGACCATCACTTTGCAGGATAGTGTTCATCATGATGCGATAGCGGAATTCAAAAATATGAAGCGGAAGATGACTGCCAGGAAACAGAACGACTTCAGGCAGCGGGAAAAGGGGAAGTTCACGCACAGCAACGGATGAGGAAAATGTCATTACAACTCTAATTTCTGTGAGAAGAAGCTAAATATACGTAAAAACTTGCCTTGTCAACTGCCTTTAAAACCAGCAGAGTAGCTCACTGTAAAGTTAAGCTACTCTTAATAGTTTATCGTATTGTTTCAGCCTAGCCCAAGCTGGGCCTCTAATAATTCACTACAGCTTGACCTCGATATCCACACCAGCAGGCAAATCAAGCTTCATCAGTGCATCAATAGTCTTTGAAGAGGGTTGATAAATATCAATAATGCGGCGATGCGTCCGAGTCTCGAAATGCTCGCGAGAATCCTTGTCAACGTGGGGCGATCGCAATACGCAATAGATCCGTCTCTTAGTAGGAAGAGGAATTGGTCCGACTGCCGTAGCGTTCGTGCGATTTGCAGTGTCTACTATCTTTTCACAGGATGTGTCTAACAAACGGCGATCAAAGGCCTTGAGACGAATCCGAATTTTCTGCTGCTGAATAGTTGCCATTAGATTTAGTTCAAACTAGATTTTCGAGGTGCAATTTGACAGATATTAAGCGGCTATGACTTGGTTTAACTAAAAACAAAGCCTAGCCCCTAGAAGACTAAACAACCAGCAGCCAGTCCTGTGAACTGACTGCTGATTGTTCAGCTTTAACCATCAGCAGTTATTTGATGATTTTAGAAACAACGCCAGCTCCAATGGTGCGACCACCCTCACGGATAGCAAAGCGCATTCCTTGCTCGATCGCGATCGGGTTGATCAGCTCAACCGTCATCTTGATCCGATCCCCTGGCATCACCATTTCAGCTTCACTGCCATCATCTGCTGTAAAAGATGCAATGGTGCCCGTTACATCGGTAGTCCGGACATAAAACTGGGGTTTGTAGCCTGGGAAGAAAGGAGTTTTACGACCCCCTTCCTTCTCTTGAAGCACATACACCTCACCTTCAAACTGGGTGTGAGGCTTGATAGAACCGGGCTTAGCAATAACCATGCCCCGCTCAATATCAGTCTTCTGAATCCCTCGAAGCAACAGACCAGCGTTGTCGCCTGCCATTCCTTCATCCAGACTCTTCTTGAACATCTCGATACCAGTGACCGTTGTACTGCGGCTGTCGCGGATGCCAACAATCTCTACCGTTTCGCCCACTTTGATCTTGCCACGCTCGATCCGGCCGGTTGCCACAGTACCACGACCTGTGATGGTGAAGACATCTTCTACTGCCATCAAGAAGGGCTTGTCAATATCCCGCTCAGGAGTAGGAATGAAGGAATCTACAGCTTCCATCAATTCGTAGATCTTGTCAGTCCACTCATTCTCACCCTTAACGGTCTTGGGGTTCTTCTGCATCTGCTCCAGAGCCATTAGCCCCGAACCCCGAATGATAGGAACATCGTCACCAGGGAAATCGTAGTCGGTCAGCAATTCCCGCAGCTCTAGCTCCACAAGCTCTAGCAGCTCTTCGTCATCCACCTGATCAATTTTGTTCAGGAACACGACAATGCTGGGAACGCCCACCTGCTTAGCCAGCAGGATGTGCTCTTTGGTTTGAGGCATTGCACCGTCAGTCGCAGCAACCACTAGAATGGCACCATCCATCTGGGCAGCGCCCGTGATCATGTTCTTCACATAGTCAGCGTGACCCGGGCAATCCACGTGAGCATAGTGACGCTCGGTGGTTTCATATTCCACGTGAGCGGTGTTGATCGTAATACCCCGTGCTTTTTCTTCAGGCGCAGCGTCGATTTGATCGTAATTCTTTGCCTGAGCTTGACCTAAGGCTGCCAGGGTCATTGTGATTGCAGCCGTCAGAGTTGTTTTGCCATGGTCAACGTGACCAATGGTACCGATGTTAACGTGGGGTTTAGTCCGTTCAAACTTTGCGCGTGCCATGTATCTATCCGTTCCTCTTTACTGACTATGCGTTCCCTTTACTCTTCGCAATGATGGTTTCAGCGACGTTACGAGGTACCTCGTCATAGTTACTGAACTCCATCGTGAATATGCCACGACCTTGGGTTTTAGACCGAATATCCGTAGCATATCCAAACATCTCTGCCAGGGGCACCTTAGCAGTAACCTTAGCAGTACCCTGCTCGGTGTCTTGGCCCTCAATTTGTCCCCGACGAGAGTTGAGATCACCAATCACATTTCCGATGAAGTCTTCGGGAACTTCGACTTCAACCTTCATCGTGGGCTCTAGCAGAACTGGAGAAGCCTTCATAACAGCTTCCTTGACTGCCATTGAGCCAGCAATCTTGAACGCCATTTCTGAAGAGTCTACATCGTGATAAGAACCATCAACCATCGTAACCTTAAGATCAATTACGGGGTATCCTGCCAAAATACCAGATTCGCAGGCTTCCTTCATGCCTTGTTCAGCAGGTCCTATATATTCTTTAGGCACCGTACCGCCAACAATCTTGGAAACAAACTCAAAACCTGTACCTGGCTCTCCTGGCTCTAGCTCAATGACCACATGCCCATATTGACCTTTACCCCCACTCTGGCGGACAAATTTTCCTTCTGCCCGGACAGGCTTACGCACCGTTTCGCGGTAGGCAACCTGAGGTGCGCCAACATTAGCTTCAACTTTGTACTCACGTTTCATGCGATCGACCAGAATATCTAGGTGAAGCTCACCCATTCCAGCAATCACTGTCTGATTCGTTTCCTTATCAACGCTAACACGGAAGGTTGGATCTTCTTCTGCTAGAGCTTGCAGCGCTTTAGAGAGCTTTTCCATATCTTGCTTGGTCTTAGGTTCCACTGCGACCGAAATCACAGGCTCTGGAACAAACAAAGATTCTAAGATAATGGGAGAAGCCTCATCACACAGCGTATCTCCTGTGAAAGTATCCTTCAAGCCCAGCGCTGCCCCCAGGTCTCCTGCACGCAGCTCATCAACTTCTTGGCGATCGTCTGCCTTCAGGATGATCAAGCGAGAAATCCGCTCTTTCTTGTCCTTAGAGGCATTGTAGACATAAGTACCTTTGGTCAATACGCCCGAATAGACCCGAATAAAGGTCAATCGCCCGTAAGGGTCAGCCATGATCTTGAACGCCAGAGCCGCCGTTGGCTCTTTATCGTCAGCATGGCGAACAGCGG
Organism: Coleofasciculaceae cyanobacterium; assembly: GCA_036703495.1. Taxonomy (GTDB): domain Bacteria; phylum Cyanobacteriota; class Cyanobacteriia; order Elainellales; family Elainellaceae; genus Drouetiella. Next base: position 2,845 of record DATNOY010000162.1, on the reverse strand, counting down.
TACTGCCATCTGGAAGAGTACCTTGAATTGGAGGAACCTCTCTAGGGGAAGGGAGATAATCTACCACCGCATCTAGCAGCGGCTGAACCCCTTTATTCTTAAAGGCGGAACCACAGAGGAGCGGCACAATTTTGCCGGCGATTGTACCAACCCGCAACCCCTTGACGATTTCATCCTGAGTCAGCTCTTCGCCACCTAGATACTTTTCGATCAAGGCATCATCTGTTTCCGCAACCGATTCAATCAGCTTGTTACGGTATTCAGCGGCTAGATCTTGCAAGTCCTCAGGAATTTCCACTTCCTCTGGCTTTGCCCCCATCTCATCGGTAGGGAAAATGTAGGCCTTCATCTTCACCAGGTCTACTACACCCTGGAAGGTATCCTCACTACCAATAGGAATTTGGATGGGTACGGCATTAGCGCGTAGGCGATCGCGAATCTGCTCATGCACTCGATAGAAGTTTGCGCCCGTGCGATCCATCTTGTTAATGAAGACGATGCGCGGAACTTTATATCGATCTGCTTGCCGCCAAACCGTTTCAGACTGAGGCTGTACACCGCCAACCGAACAGAAGACCGCAATCACACCATCGAGAACACGCATGGAACGCTCCACTTCAATCGTGAAGTCTACGTGACCAGGCGTATCAATAATGTTGATACGGTGATCTTTCCAGCTTGTGCTAATCGCAGCAGCGGTGATAGTAATACCCCGCTCCCGCTCTTGCTCCATCCAGTCAGTGACTGCCGTCCCCTCATGGACTTCGCCAATTTTGTGAACCACGCCAGAGTAGTACAAAATCCGCTCTGTCGTAGTTGTCTTCCCCGCATCAATATGCGCGGCGATTCCGATATTACGTACCCGTTCCAGCGGGATAGTACGTGCCACAGCTACCTCCTTGGTTTGCGCCGCAACCTCTCCTTACAAAGCTGCGTCTGTTAAGATTTTATACTTTATTCTCTACCAGCGTGTGGTTTTCACAAAGTCGGCAGAGGTTTTAGTAACGGTAGTGAGCAAATGCCTTGTTTGCTTCAGCCATGCGGTGAGTTTCTTCGCGCTTGCGAATGGCACTGCCCGTTTCATTAGCTGCATCCATCAATTCATTAGCCAGTTTGCCTGCCATAGTGCGACCCGCACGCTGGCGTGCAAACTGGGAAAGCCATCTTAGAGCCAGCGCCGTTCCCCGATCGGTACGAACTTCCATTGGCACCTGATAGGTTGCACCACCTACCCGACGCGCTTTGACTTCAACTAATGGCGTGGCGTTTTTAACCGCCCGTTCAAACAGTTCTAATGGATCTGAGCCTGTGCGCTCTTCAATTAGCTTAAAGGCATCATAGATAATTCCGAAGGCCAAGGATTTTTTGCCGCTCTGCATCAGCCGGGACACCATCATTGTGACAGTGCGGCTGTTGTAGACGGGATCAGGCTGGATAGGACGTTTTTGGACAACAGTACGACGAGACATAGGCCGAGCCTTTAAGAAATAGAGCTTTACAGAAGTACTTGATAAAAACTAATGTGTGGAATGCGCAAAGCTTTAGAAAAGGCAATCTCAACGCTATGAGTTGCTTTATCCGAGGGAGACAAACAGCGCGATCGCGCCACATCAACTCGCTTAAGCCAAAGATTAAGGAGTCAGGAACTTAAAACGGACTAGATTCCCATCATCTCTTGCGCCACAAACCGAAGAATCGGAGAGGCGATCAAGCTGCTCGCCTCACTTACCGACTATTTTGCTGCCGCTTTGGGACGCTTAGCTCCATATTTGGAACGCCCTTGCTTACGATCCTTAACACCTGCGGTATCTAATGTTCCGCGAATAATATGATAGCGAACCCCTGGCAAATCTTTGACCCGACCGCCGCGGATCATGACGACAGAGTGTTCTTGTAAATTATGTCCGATACCTGGAATATAAGCCGTTACCTCAAACCCTGAGGTCAAGCGAACCCGTGCCACTTTACGGAGGGCAGAGTTTGGCTTCTTAGGCGTAGTGGTGTAAACCCTGGTGCAGACACCACGGCGCTGAGGGCAGCTTTTCAAAGCAGGAGATTTGGTCTTCTTACTGGCTTTGTTGCGTTCGTTGTGGATGAGTTGCTGAATCGTTGGCATGACTTAGAGCAAATTTCGCCTCTTGTCTGTGATTACTTGAGCTTGACTTTTCACAGTCTTCAACTATATCGATTTTATTGGGTTTCTGTCAATTTGTGTTTTTTATCAATTGGAGAACATTCTATAACGTTTCGAGAATTGGCAAAGGTTTGAGCTGTAGGGTGAATTGGTTATCGATTGGGTTGGGTTTACCCTGACCATCAATTGCTCCAAATCTTTTGAAGTACTGCTCAACGAGCGGTGGAAGTTGAGGAAAGTGAAATGTGGCATCACCACCGGCAATATCTGCCCAAAAGTATCGCAGTGCTGGAGCTAGCTCTTCAGCTAGAGCATCGGAGAGGTTCAGTGGGGGTTGAGTCAAAAGCCGAATCATGAAAGGTAAGGAGCGATCGCCCATCCATTCTCGGGATAGCGCCTGCAGGTCAGGTTGTTCAGGGATCGCTATTACCCGGTGGGATTCAATCTGTAACTGCTGGTGTCCTTGCGTATCCTGTCTAAACCTAAGAACTCGATAAGGATGGGGGTAGCTGACTAGCGATCCCGTCGTGATTTCATAAACAGATTGATGTTGCGCGATGTCTTGAACATGCAGATGCCCCGTAAACACTAATCTCACTCCGAACTCCTGAAGAAGTTGCAGCAGTGCAGTTGAGCCTTCCAGCATATAGCGCCGACCCATGGGGTTGCGGGCTTGGTCGGGTAAATGCTCAATGACGTTATGATGCACCA
>DATNOY010000161.1:0-3480 GCA_036703495.1 Coleofasciculaceae cyanobacterium | reverse complement strand
TCTCAAGCCGATCTGAGCGGTAAAGCGTTTGTGGGCGCAGAAATGCGAAACGCTAACTTTCAAGGGGCAGACTTGAGCAGCGCCATCATGACCAAAGCCGTGCTGCTGAACGCCAATTTGCGAGAGGCTGACTTAACCGATGCCCTAGTCGATCGCGTATTTCTCTTGGGAGCTGACTTAAGCAATGCCGTGTTGGAACGGGCCACCATGACCCGCACCAGTTTTAAAGATGTGACAGTCACCGGGGCCGATTTTACTGACGCCATTCTCGATCGCTACGAAATCTCGCAGCTTTGTCAGCGTGCCGATGGCATCAATCCGGTTACGGGCGTAGCCACCCGTGACAGTCTAGGCTGTCGTTAAAGTCCAGGCTATCGTTAAGGATCACCAATTAATTGCAACCGAACTTTTAATTTTTGAAAGTGCGGCAATACCCCGCTTTCAAAAATTAAGTTTGGGGTTTTGTTAAATTTACGTTGCTAAGGGCATAGCACCCAGGGATGAACGGCCTCCCAGTTGAGGAAGTCTTGCAGAAGCGCTTTATAGCCAGCACTGTTGGGATGTAGCCCATCGGCTGAGATCAGCGATCGCCAGCCCTGCTCACCCCGAGCCAACCACTGCTCCCAGATATCCAGGTAAGGGATTTGGCGCTCCAAACAGGCCAGACGGGTAGCCTCTTTGTACTGATGTTGGTCGGGATGGCTGTAGTAGAGGCTGTTGGCAAAGGGCATCCGCGATTCATCGACTGGCGTCATGCCGACAAAAAATACAGAACACAGCTGCTGGGCTTGATCTAGCAGCACCGCCAGATCCTGCTGAAAATTTTCGAAATTTGTAAAGTTGCGCCCTTTGGCATGTCCGAGCCGAGCTGAGTCGTTAACGCCAACCGAAAGGACGATCGCATCCGGAACCTTGTGACGCAATTCCCCTCGATGCCGAAATTCATGCTCTAGCCGCTGCGCAACTTGCCGGACACCATCTCCTCGTACTCCCAGGTTATAGAGGACATGCCCGGACGCTTCGGAAGACATCCAACGTCGCCTCAGACGCTCAACCCAACCGCCCCCCTCTGGATCACCAAAACCATAAACTAAACTATCTCCCAGAGCCACAATCCGCAGAGGTTGGAGAGTCAGCGAAGCAGAGCCGATACCAACAGACTCGGACGACAGACGCTGATTTGATCCAGAGGCTAGCGTTTGCATGTTGAAATTGAGCTTAATCCTCAAATTAAGGGAATGTTAACAAAGCTTGATAACCTTCTATGGGACTTTATCACTCTCCGTAACCGTTAGCAATTCTTTGCATCTATGAAAAGTTTTGTTCTAACTCATAAAGATGTTAAAACACCCTTTGCTGGCTGAAGACCCTATGGCAGCTGAAGGCGCTATGGCATATGAAGCCTGGCTCAGCGCCATAAGGGCAGTAAGACTGTAGAAGGTATTGACTAGAAAATAGAGAGGTTGACTCAGTTCGGTTATACCGAATCGCCGTTGAGCACTGCTAGTTTTTCCTGATAAAGGCAAACGATCTTGGCTGTAACTTCATCAATGCTAAGGAAGTCGCTTTGAATTTCGATCGCATCATCTGCCTTCCGCAACGGCGCAATCGGACGGGTGCTGTCCTGGCGATCGCGTTCTGCAATGTCCTGCTCTAGCTGCTCTAGCGTGATATTGGTCTGCCCGCGCAACTCTTGAAACCGGCGGCGGGCCCGCTCCTGTACCGAAGCCGTCAGAAAAATCTTCAGCTCAGCCTGAGGAAACACCTGCGTACCAATATCGCGGCCTTCCATGACAATGCCCCCTTTGCGACCATAGGACTGCTGCTGCTTGACGAGTTCTCGCCGCACGGCAGGCTGAGCGGCGATCGCCGACACCTGAGCGGTGACTTCCAAGCTACGAATAGCTTGGGTGACATTGTGCCCGTTGATCCAGACTTGCGGAATGGCAGAAGAGGATGGACTATCCTGGGAGGATGGCTGATGCCCTAAGGTAATCTCGCACTGGCTGACGAGTTCAGCGATCGCAGCCTCATCTTCAATGGCAATGCCTGAGTGAAGAGTCAGCCAGGTGACAGCCCGGTACATGGCTCCTGTATCTAAATGGACAAGTCCCAGAGCCTGGGCAACTTGGCGAACTACGGTAGATTTTCCAGCACCGGCAGGGCCATCGATCGCCAAAATCGGCTTGCGGTTCTGTAGCAAAATGTTGTCAATCAGACGAGTAGAGCCAACATGAGCCGCAATGGCTAATAATCCAAGATCTTCAATTTGTTCTAAAGGAGCCATAGTACTGGGATTTACGAGTTCGATATATTGAGGTTTGACTTGAGGGACAGTGGCAAGTTCCTGTTGAACAGCAGCGAGTAACGCCTCGCGTGAGGTTTTGCCGCTCTTCAAGGCTGTTTGAGCGCGTTGGAGGCTGCGATAAAGCACAGTAGACTGCGATCGCTCCTCGGCTGATAAATATTGATTCCGAGAACTGAGCGCTAATCCGTTGGATTCTCGCACAATTGGACAGCCAATCACTTCAACCGGCAAGTTGAGGTCTGCTACCATCCGTTGCAAAATGGCCAGCTGTTGGGCGTCTTTCTGCCCAAAGTAGGCGCGATCGGGTTGAACAATGCTAAACAGCTTCGTCACCACCGTTGCCACCCCCTGAAAATGCCCAGGACGGAAACGGCCGCAGAGTCCTGCCATCATTGAAACTGGAGGTACCACCTGAGTCAGGGCTTGACTTTCCGGTAAGCCAGCATCAGGCAGCTTGCCATACAGTTCGGCCGCGCTAGGTGCAAAGATGACATCCACACCAGATTGCTGACATAGCTGCTGATCTTGCTCTAGGGTGCGGGGATAGCTGTGAAAATCTTCACCGGGTCCAAATTGCAGGGGATTGACAAAAATGCTGACCCCAACTAGGTCATTCTCCTGCCGTGCCCGTTGAATCAGGCTGAGATGACCGGCATGCAGTGCCCCCATCGTCGGCACCAGCCCAACGCTTTTAGGCAAAATTGTCTGGTGTGAGCCGTCTAAGAGAGCCATTCCTGTGGCAGGCGGCTGTTGTCGCGATGGATCAAGAGATTTGAATCGGTTCAAATCTAGGTAGCGGCGCAACCCCGCAATGGTGGTAAACAGGTGCACCAGATCCCCCAGTCTTTACATTCAGTGACGCAGTACTCCGTTTAGTAGTGTACAAAATTCCTGCTGAACCCTGCCCCCGTAGGCAAAGTTCGTCAAGGCAGGAGGTGGAATTATGAAGTTTTTTATAAAATGTGCGGTCACTCTCCAATTGGTGTGGGAGTAGATTTCGTTAGGAACGTAAATTTAATAAAAACCCAAACTTAATTTTTGAAATCGCAGCAATGTTGCGCTTTCAAAAATTAAAAGTTCGGTTTTGGTTAATTCGTGATCCTGAGGGTGGGGTAATTTTTAGAGAATGGGAGAAATTTAGAGTAAAGGGGGTTGGGTTTTGTCAGCCAATT
>DATNOY010000160.1:0-14469 GCA_036703495.1 Coleofasciculaceae cyanobacterium | reverse complement strand
AGGGTTGGCAGGCGGGGCCCAGCTGGGCGATCGCGTGATTTTAGGCGGTCAGGTAGGCGTTTCTAACCAAGCCAAAGTGGGAGATGGGGTGCAGGCAGGGGCACAGGCGGGAATTCATGGCAACGTGACACCGGGAACCATCCTCTTAGGTACGCCTGCCATCCCGCAGAGACTTTACCTGAAAGCCTCTGCCCTGTTTAACCGCTTACCCGAAATCCACCAAAGCCTGAAGCAAATTCAGCGGCAGCTGGGTAAACCTGAGTAAGAATGATGAATAGTATAGGGTTTGGGAACAGTGTCCCCAAACCCCATGCAGGACTCTATATTAGCGATTTTGCAACCGCAAGATCTTGGCTACAACCGTCAGGCTTTCTTCATACAGCGGATCGCGCCCCCAGCGCTGCAGCTGCTGCGCCAGCAAAAACTCGGCTTTTTGGTCGCTGGCAGCCGTCACCTGCTCCGTGCGAGCAGCTTGAGCACTGCCACCCGCTTCCATACGCATACAGCCTGTCGCCTCGGAACAAAGAATTGTGCAGCAGTCGGCTTGCAGGTTGGTGGAAGCCAAGCGAATGCCAATCAAGTCGCCCACAATCTCTCCCGTATCAGCGATCGGGATGGCAGCCAGTTCGGCTTCAATCTGTCGGCCAGTGGAGCCGGTAAAGCTAATATGCTTCAGGTCATAATCGCCGCCGGTTTCTACAAAGGCAGTAGGTTCCCAACCCAAACGGCTGGCCAGCCAACTTAAGAACAACACGGCTTGGGCTACATTGCCTTTTTCATAGTCAATCGTGACGCGATCGACCTCTCCCAAGGCAGCCCGACGCTCCGGTGGGTCAAAGGCAGAGGCGGTCAACTCTTGCCAGGTGGAAAGACGATGCCAGTTGAGGTCAGCAACATAGTTATCGGTTTCAATCAGCTCCTGAATTTTCAACAGCTCCGACTCCGGATCACTGAAATACGAGCTGTCCAAGATCACGCAGTTGCAGGTTTCCACCAGCTTTTTGAACAGATCTTGTTCGGGGTTTGGTGTGGCTTTCCACCAAACAAATTTGGGTAAGCCAGGAATCAGCAGCGAAGCAACCGTGTTACCCACCCGGTTGAGGGCATCTTTTGTGCCCCGCAGGGTGATGTATTCGCAGCAAATCAGGCTGCCGTTTGAGGTGGTTTTTTGAATCGGACAGTAGGCCGACACTTCTGCCGTTACCCCTTCATCCTCACCGAGAACGGGGCAAAGGGTAATGATTCGGCAAGGGTTTTGCACAGCGATCGCATCGCTTAAGTTGTAGCCGCGCGCATTCATGTTAGAGATTTTCAGGCGATCGGCAGGCTGTTTAGCCACCTCTTCCCGCAGGCGTCTCAAGGTTTCTGGATCAACCCGACCCGTCATGAGGAGCCCAAATGCTTTTTGAGCTTCCATGACGGCATCTTTGGTAGAGGGGCCATGAATGCCATCAATGGGCCCGGTATAGAATCCCAGAATGGCTAAAAGCTGCTGGAATTCCTCTGGCTCATAGACCACCATACTAAAGGTCGTAGCCCGAACCGCGGGCGGCGAGCCTTTGTCGCCCATTTGGCTGTGCCAAATCTGGCTAAGTTCGGTTTCAATTTCACTCAAAGAAATGTCTTTAGGCTTTTGTAAGGTAACAAGGGGTGTGGTAGTCATGGGTGAGGTTCTAAAAAGGATGAAGGTGGAGAATAAGTCTTAAAGTCTGCGCCAGCGCCGGCCGTCGCGGTTTAACAACAGCTCAGATTCGATCGGTCCCCAGGTTCCGGCTTCGTAGAGCGGAATAGATTCGGGTGGGGCAGGCGCATCCCAGACATTGAGCAGTGGCGTGAGAATCCGCCAAGAGGCTTCCACTTCATCGCCCCGCGTGAATAGGGTCTGATCCCCCAACATGCAGTCCACCAGCAGGCGGGCATAGGCATCCGTGTTGGCTTGCCCAAAGGCCGTATCGTAGCGAAATTCCATATCAACCGATCGCGTTCTGAGGGAAGTTCCTGGCGTTTTCACTTCAAACCGCATGGAAATGCCTTCATCCGGCTGAATCCGCAGGGCCAGCACGTTAGGATTAGCCTGCTTAGAAGCAGACTGGAACATCAAGAACGGCACTTCCCGAAATTGGATGGCGATCTCGGATACTTTCTTAGGCATGCGTTTGCCCGTGCGCAGATAAAACGGCACCCCCTTCCAGCGCCAGTTGTCGATGCTCAGCTTCAGCGCCGCATAGGTGGGAGTGGTGGAATCTGGGCTGGCCCCCTCTTCTTGCCGGTAGCCTGGAACGTTCTTATTGTCGCGCCAGCCAGCGGTGTACTGTCCCCGAATCGCAGAGAATTCCAGCCGCTCCACATCAGCCAGGTGAGTAGCCTGCAAGACTTTCACCTTTTCGTTGCGGATACTGTCGGCATCGAGTGAATTAGGAGGTTCCATAGCCGTCAGGCTAAACAGCTGCATCAGGTGATTTTGCACCATATCGCGCAGCGCCCCTGCGGTTTCGTAGTAGCCCGCCCGCCCTTCTAAGCCCACCGTTTCCGCCACCGTAATCTGCACATGATCAACAAACTGACGGTTCCACAAGGGCTCAAAAATGGCATTCGCGAAGCGAAATACCATCAAGTTTTGGACGGTTTCTTTGCCCAAATAATGGTCAATCCGATAAACCTGGCTCTCTTTACAAGTCTGGCTAACCACCTGGTTGAGAATTTGGGCAGAGGTGAGATCCTTACCAAAGGGTTTTTCAATCACCAACCGCTGCTTGGCAGGATCTGGCAACATTTCGGCCGCGCCCAGTTGCTGAATAGCATCCGGGAAAAAGCGAGGAGCCACTGCCAAATAAAACACGCGGTTGCCGCGAGTGCCCCGCTCAGCATCTAACTGGCTGAGGCGATCTTTCAACTTTTGGTAGCTGAAGGGGTTGTCCATGTCGCCAGAGCAGTAAAACAAGCCTCTGGCAAAGTCATCCCAAATTTCTTTTTTGCCTAACCCACCGCCAAATTGCTCAACGCCTTCCCGCATGTGTTCGCGAAAAAAATCATCGCTCCACTCGCGTCGAGCAACGCCCACAATAGTGATCTCGGGAGGCAGCCGCCGCTCTAGCTTCATTTGGTAGAGGGCAGGGATCAGCTTGCGCTGGGTTAAATCGCCGGATGCACCGAAGATAACGAGAATTTGAGGTTCGGGAACGCGGTCTTGCTGTAAGCCGACGCGCAGGGGATTTTCAATGGTGGAAATCATATAGTGCTTGGGGGTTAGGAAGCTTGGATGGGTAGGAACGGGGGCAATTCAAGGTTTCAACACAGCCGGTTCTGATGGTAACAAGGAGAAATCTGAGGATTGTATCGGGACTTACATCGGGACTGTTAGCCTTTGGACGCCAGTACCTCTTGATAATCTTCACGCTCACGCTGCTCCTCCTGGATAAAAGACTCCACGAGGGCAACATCTTCCTTACTGCCAATAATGAGGGGTGTCCGCGCATGCAGGCGATCGGGCACCACATCCATAATGTTTTTCAAGCCAGTGCTGGCTTTGCCGCCCGCCTGTTCAATCAAAAATGCCAGCGGAGCAGATTCATAGAGCAACCGTAGCTTGCCTTCGGGTTTTTTGATCGTGCCGGGATAGAGAAACACTCCGCCTTGAAACAAAATCCGGTGGAAGTCGCCCACTAGGGCACCACTATAGCGAGCGGTGTATCCTTCATGCCGATGCACATAGCGAATGTAGTTGCGAATGGATTCTTCGCACTGCCAGAAGTTGCCCTCATTGACGCTGTAGACCGGGCCATGCACAGGCACCTGGATATTTTCGCTAGATAGAATAAATTCTCCCAAGCTGGGGTCTAGGGTAAAGGCATGTACCCCTTTGCCAATGGAATACACCAGCATCGTGCTAGGACCATAGAGCACATAGCCAGCCGCAATTTGCTGATGCCCATCTTGGAGCAGATCTTGCCCTGACTGGTCTAGATCGTCTGTGGACTGTTTGCGAATCGCAAAGATCGCTCCCACATTCAGGTTAATGTCTACATTAGAGGAGCCGTCGATCGGGTCATAAAGCAGCGTATAGCGCCCGATGGGACAGTTTTCTGGAATGTAGTAAGGATTCTCCATTTCTTCGGATGCTAGCCGACACACCAGCCCACTCTCCTGAAATACGGAGATAAAGACCTGGTTAGCATAGACATCCATTTTTTTGACAGATTCCCCTTGGACATTGGTACGCCCTGTGAAACCCAGCGCGTCCTCTACCAGTCCGGCTCGAGTCAGGTGACGCGCAATTAGCTTGGCAGCCAAGGCGATGCGGTTCATCAGAGCGCTCAGGTCTTGGGCTTCCGCAGAGAAACTCTGGAACTGCTGAAGGACATGTCGAGACAGCGTAGTGCAGTCGCGATCGAGCGCATATTGGTGATCCAGGTCTAACGGCTGTTCTGGGTCAGTCATCATTTTTTCCTTCCCCTTTAATAATTCCGATTCTGGACTTCATTAATTCCTATATTAGGAAGGACTTCCTCAGAAGGGGCTTAACTTTAGATGAACTATAGAAATCAATCTTGGCAATCGGCTGAGGAAGCCGCTGAGAACTTAACTTTTCGGCGGATGATGCTGATGCCAATGTTGAGCAATATCAATCCGGCGGCAAAGCCAAACGCGATCGTGGCTTTGCACATAATCCAAGAATCGGGCAAGGGCGGCTGCACGTCCGGGTCTGCCCACTAATCGGCAATGTAAACCAATATTCATCATTTTGGCAGCGGTTTCTCCTTCAGCGTAGAGCACATCAAAGGCATCCCGCAGATAGGCAAAAAACTGATCGCCCGAGTTAAACCCTTGGGCGCTGGCGAAGCGCATGTCGTTGTTGTCTAGGGTGTAGGGAATCACCAGATGGGGTTTGCCGAATTCATGCGTCCAGTAGGGCAGATCGTCGGCATAGCTGTCTGAGTCATATAAGAAGCCCCCTTCTTCTACCACCAGTTTGCGGGTATTGGGGCTATTGCGTCCGGTATACCAACCCAGCGGGCGAGTGCCGGTGACTTGAGTATGGATGGCGATCGCCTGCTGCAAATGCTCCCGTTCTACATCTGCGTTGAAATATTTGTAGTCAATCCAGCGGTAGCCATGGCTAGCAATTTCCCAATCCGCCTCTCGCATGGCAGCCACCGCTTCAGGATGACGTGCCAACGCCATAGCAATGCCATAAATAGTGACGGGAATCCCCCGCTGTGTAAACAGCCGGTGCAAGCGCCAGAAGCCGGCCCGACTGCCATATTCATAGATCGACTCAATGTTCATATGCCGAACCCCCTGTAAGGGTTCAGCGCCAATCACCTCAGACAGAAACGCTTCGGCTGCCTGATCGCCATGCAGAATACAGCTTTCACCGCCTTCTTCATAATTAATCACAAACTGCACGGCAACCCGGGCTTGTCCAGGCCATTGCGGATTGGGCGTATACCGGCCATAACCGACCAAATCACGAGGATACACGTTAGACATGGTTGACTGATAACTGGATTGAATTTGATTGATGAAGTTGCACTCTAGAGTAGAGCACTGCTATCGCATTAGTACCGCCATCGTAAAAATATTCTGAGTAAGAAATTACTAATTTCTTAAGCATGGTAAACTCTGCGGCAGGCACAATCTGTGAATCTGAGGAGTGTTTTTAAAATGCAATTCAATAGCAAATCTATAAAGAGAGTTGGATACGCTCTAGCTTCAGCAGCTTTTCTGGTCTCGGTGGGTAGCTTACAAGCAGCTGTTGCCTTAGAAGGCATTGAGCTAGCTCAAGCTTCACCCAGTCCGGCTGCTCCGGCTACCCCTGCACCCGCTCCGGCTACCCCTGCACCCGCCCCAGCTACCCCTGCGCCCGCTCCGCGAGCCCAAGAACCCGGCGATACGCCTGTCTATGAGCGAGTCAACCGGATTAACGTTTGCCGTCAGGCCAATGCCACCACCGAAATTTTTCTCAATACGGCATTAGGGCCGATCAATCAACGCGTGGGAACCGTTACAGCCGGGACACGGGTAACGTTAACCGGCGTTTTGGGGGATATTCCGGGTATCGGCGGCGTTGCCCAAATCAAACAGCCCGTCGTGGGCTGGCTGCGAGCAGCGAACTTGAAGGAATGTTCTAATGAACCCACCAACCCTACTAAGGGAGCCTGCTACTCTATCCGCACCACAGCTGCACCCAACGGCTTGTATGCCTACGAAGATCCTAAAACAGGACAGCGGCAAACCTATAATGGGCAATTTGATGGGCCGGCGGGAGGCAGCCGAGTTTATCTGCTCAATCCACCGCTGGCGACTCAAACCGTGGGCACTAAGGTGTTTATCAAGGTGTACTACACGAGTTTGAACGGCAGCGATCGCGTCGGCTGGGTGTCTCAGGGACCCGTAGGCAGTGTCATTGGTTCATCCACCAGTAACTTTGCCGCTTGCCCATAGAGGTTGGCTCAGGAACGTGAATTTAATCAAACCCAAAAATTAAAAGTTTGGTTTTAATTCATGATCCTTAGAGGTAGTACTCAGAGATAGGGTGGGCAATGCTCACCCTACAAAATAGATTTTCAGATCAGCATTAAGAGCACAGGTCGGGACACTGATCTACTCACGGATACCAGATTGCCTCAATTTCTTGAGCAACGGCCGCAGCCTGTCGGACATCCTCTAGGCATACCGTCACATGTCCTAGCTTGCGTCCCGGACGCGATACCGTTTTGCCATACCAGTAGAGATGCGATCGCGCCACTTGTTGGATCTGCTGCCGCTTTTCCCAATAGTCGGACTCTGCCGACTCATAGCCCAACAAATTAATCATCACCGCTCCGGCACAGGTGAGCGCCGCACTACCCAAAGGCAGACCGCATACGGCTCGCAGCTGCTGCTCAAACTGCGAAGTTTCGCAGGCATCTAGGCTGTAGTGCCCAGAGTTGTGGGTGCGGGGAGCGGTTTCGTTCACCAACACCTTGCCTGCGGCAGTCAGAAAAAACTCAATGCCCATGATGCCCACGTAGTTGAGGCTGGTTAGCAGCTGCGTGGCGATCGCCTCCACCTGCTGCACCACCTCCGATCCAAACGCTTGCGTGACAAACACCCGCTGACACACCTGATTGACCTGCTGCGTTTCTACCACCGGATAGACGACGATTTCACCCTGGGGCGATCGGGCTGCCATGACGGCAAGTTCGCGCTCAAAGGGGATAAACTCCTCCAACAGCCAGTCCTCTGCCTGGAACGGGTCAAGGGCCGCCGTTAGCGACGCCAAATCCTGTAGCACCATCGTGCCGCGACCGTCATACCCCAACCGTCGAGATTTAAGCACCACCGGAAACCCAAAGGGGCTATGGTCAGGAACCTCGGTTAAGGCCACGAACCGGGGAGTCGGCAGTCCCAAGCGCTGCAGATAAGTCCGCTGATGAAATTTATCGAGCAGGGGCGTCAGGGATGCCAGCGATGGATAAAAGCAAGTGGTCTGCTCCAGAGACGCTAGCGCTTCTAGATTGACAAATTCATTTTCAAAGGTGATCACGTCACAGATGGCTGCTAGCTGCGCAGTGGCAGCGGCATCCTCGATCGCAGCAAACACGGTCTGCGAGGCGATCGCTACAGCTGGATCATCTGGAGAAGGCGTTTGAATCACCAGATCAATGCCCAGCCGTTCGGCTGCATCAGCCATCATCCAGGCCAACTGCCCGCCCCCAATTACCCCCACTCCCTTGCGTTTTGCTTGCCCCACCATCACCCCTTCCCTATAGCTGTTCTCAAGTGCGTGTAGTCCAGAATATTTTTGGCAAGCGCGAGGTCAGGGCGCATCTGCCGGCACTCGATCCCGCTTACCGACATCCCAAAGATTCTCGCGTATCAACGCCCGTTTGCGAATTGGTGCCCGTCGCCTGCTGGCATAACTGCTTAATTTGCGCCCCATCTAAAATGGCATCGCTAAAATCAGCTCCGGTGATATCAACATCCTGAAAGGTCGAGCGCAGCAAAATAGCTTCAGCAAACACGGCATCACTCAGGTCAGCTCCGGTAAACTTTACCTGATCGGCCATGGAATTCGTCAAATTAGCCCCATGCAGGTTGGCCTTGGTCATCACGGAAGCACTAAATACGGTGCCGCGCACATCTGCATGGGCAAAATTAGTCAGTTCCAAATTGGCATTAGAAAATTCTGAGCCTTGCAGCTCTTGCCCAGAAAAATCTTTGCCGTGCAGGTCAGCGTTGCTATAGGACAGGGGCATGGTCCAATCTGCCCAGGCTGGCATCCCCCAGCCCAAAATGATGCCGCTACATAGGGCGATCGCCATCCCCCACCGGATGAGCAGCCGCCCCATAACTGGAAAATTATGGAAAAACCCCACAGCAAAACCTCACAGGATATCTTTCCTTATCTTGACGTATTCTGAGGATCGTGGATTCAACAAAATCTAGGACTGGGGTGCGGCAGTGCCTCCCAATCCCTATTTCATTAAATTGGCGATTCTGGCAGCCAGCCGGGGCAGCGGGATAACTTACCGGCTCGACGAATTGTGAGCTTGCGTCAACAGCTGATCTGCCCGACTGGCCCATTGAGCATTCCCCAGAGCTGTAAACAAATCTTTGGCATATTGCAGCACTCGCTGAGCATCCGCATACTTCCCTTGCCGCATGAATACGAGCCCAGCTCCATAGTAGGCATTGGGATAATTGGGATTAGACTCCGCCGATCGCCGAAAAGCCGCCAACGCCTGATCAAAATTCCCCTGCTGATACAAAATAGTGCCCAGGCTGTAGTGGGCTTCAGGATAGCTGGGCATGATGCGGACAGCCTGCTGAAAGGCCTCGCTAGCTGGAGCGAGCTGCCCCTGCTGCAGGTAAAGCAATCCTAGATGGTAAGCTGGCTCCGCCGCATTGGTACTCAGCCGCACAGCTCTTTTAAATTCAACGATCGCCTGATCGGTATTTCCCTGCTGCTGATATACCAATCCCAGGTTGTAGTGCCCCAAACCCAGGTTGGGATCGAGCTGGATCGAGCGCTGCAAATAGGCCGCAGCCTGATTCAGATTGCCACCTTCTAGCAAAGCTGCTCCTAAGTTGGCATAAGCCAGAGCAAACCCCGGATCAGCTTGCAGCGCTTGATAGAAGGCATTAGCAGAGGCTTGGAGCTGTCCTCGCTGCCGCAGCGCTAACCCCAAGTTGTAGTGAGCCGGAGCCAACCTCGGATCGAGGGCCGTAGCCTGGCGAAACGCAGCGATCGCCGAATCAATCTGCCCTTGTTGAATGTACTGTACCCCCAACGCCAACTGCCCTTCCGCAGTTTGGGGATCAGGTTGGTTAGAGGTCTGGATGCCTAACGTGGGTAAAGACTGCGCCCCCACTGGAGGGGCAGAGATCAGCATCGGCAGGGTAGCGGCCATCAGCATCACCCCCAGCCACCCTTGCAGTTGTCCCATCGCCACGTGCCAATTCCTACCCATGATCGATCGCCTATCGCCCCATAACCATTGCCCTGGAATAGTGGATCAGTATACGAGCAAATTCTCTGTCCAGATCTACAGGTCTTTCACATTATCGTGAATTTAGTTAAGTTGGGGTTGAGGGGCTGCACCTAAACCGGAGGGCTGCCCAAACTATCCTCCATCGAGACTAGGGGAGCTTACGAACAATCGCGATTGTTGACTGTTTCATCGGGCATTGTGGTTTTACAAAACCGGGCCGTCTTGAAATCAACGCCTGTGATGTTAGCGCCGCTGAGATTGGCCCGTCGCAGGTTCGTCAGACTCAGGGTGGCACCGCGCAGATCGGCTCCTGCCAGATTGGCTTTCGAAAGATTGGCTCCGTTGAGATTCACCCCTTGCAGATTGGCGTTAGTCAAATCGGACTCGCCCAAATACGCACTGGTGAGGTCGGCTCCTCGCAGGTCGGCATGGCTGAGGTCAGCATTGCCAAAGTTAGCCTCCCGGAGGTGCGATCGCGACAGATTCGCCCGAGTCAGATCCGTTCTAGGCAAGTTACCCCGCGCTATATTGGCCCCATTTAACCTGGCTTTTTGCAGCACAGCTCCGCCTAAATCGACTCTGGGCAAGTCGGCATTTCGCAAGTTAGCTCGGCTTAAATCTGCATCTCCCAAATTGGCATCCCGCAAATTCGCGTCTTCCAAGTTAGCTCGCGTTAAATTGGTGCCGCTCAGATCGGCATTGCTGAGGTTGGCTTTCTCCAGCGTACTGTCTCCCAAATAGGTGGCGCTGAGATTAGCTTCACTGAGATTGGCTTCTCGCAAAATCACGCTATTGAGGATCGCTTCGGACAGATTGGCATCGCTGAGATTAATTTTGGTTAAGTCGGCCTCGCTAAGAATAGCCGACGTTAAGTTGGCGGCTCGCAAATTTGCCTTGGATAGATTGGCGCGGCGAAAGCTGGTGTTTTTTAAATCTGCTTCTTCTAGATTGGCGTTTTCCAGATGGGTATCGTCTAAATCACACTTGGGGCAAGCCTTGCGATCGAGTAATAGGTTAACGCGATCGGACTTAGCCACATGGCTAAAAACCATTGAACTCGTTAGTGCAAGGATTCCCCCAAAGAAGATCGCCAGGATGGAAAACGCCCGTAAATCTCGCTTGTCCAGTTTTAGGGCAACCATTGCAGTGACCGGATGAAGAATAACACCAGTCTACTGAATTTGGGGCGATTACCTCCGTCCATAGCACTTCGCGCTTCCCAAAAATATTCTGGACTACACGCCATTGCGAACGGACCTATTTCCCCGCAACCTTTACGTTCCCCAGACTTTAGCCAAAACCTGTTCGGGGGAAATATCGGCTAGTTTCCCCGTTGGAGAAGCGATCGCCGCAAACTTATCGCTGGTGGGCAGCAGCTTCACAGGCGCAGCAGCACCGAACAGAGCCAGCGTATAAACTTGCAGGGCAACTGCAATTTGCATCGCCCCTCCCTCGGTGCAAAGCATCAGGTTAGCCCCGGCAATTAGGGCAGCCAGTTTGCCTAGATCGGCAGTTTTTGCCACCTTTAAATCTGGAAAAGTCTGAGCCAAGGCCGCAACCCAGCCAGAATCTTCGCTCGTTTGCGCCACCACGAGCGGCAAATCCGGCTGCTGTTGTCGAAAACTTTGGATAATGGTCTGCCAGCGATCGATAGGATAAGCATCCTTGGAGCCAGGAGAACTATCGTGAATCAGCACATAGCCACTGCCTTTAACGTTCAGCCGCTTTTGCTCCCCTTCTGCCCAATCCAGATCAGTTTTCGGCAGGCTGAGGGCTAGCGGGGGCGGCGGCGCAGTAATGCCTAACCCTTGCAGTAAATCATGATAAGTCTCAGCCTGATATTGGCTTGTCTTAACCGGTACAGCCGTCGTCAAGAACATCTTGCCCGTACTGTTGGCATAGCCAATCCGAGTAGGAATACCAGTCAGCCACAGCAATAGCTCAATTCCCCAGCCTTTGCCAGTGTAGAGGGCAGCAGTGTAGTAGCGATCGCGCATCACCCCCAATAGGTTTGCCCAATCTGCCGGACTGTTGCGTTCTTTATAGTCATACGTCAAAACATCGTTGACGGATCTAGATAGCCGATAGGCAGCCTTTGCTCGCAGTTCCACTACCACATCAATTTCGGCATCTGGATAACTCCGCTTCAGGGTTTCAAGGGTTGGAAAAAACAGAATTTGATCACCAATCCCGCCGGGAACAAGAGCTACTATGCGCATATATATTCCGTTACGAATACGGCCACTAATCTACTAGATTTTTCAAAATTAGGCAGTGCATTTCCCATGCAACCCTGATTAACTTATCAGTTCGCAGCGTAAATTCTCAATAATTCTATGGGAGAAAGACTTAATCAGGCTCAGACTGCAGGTTGATGTATGATTGCCAAGCTGGAGGGAATCTGGGGAATTGTCATCCCCTGAGTTGTGAACCTGAGCTGTGGATTGTTGAACAAGTGCCGCATGTTTCTTCAAGTTAGCCGCCCCGTTGAAACCTCACCGAATCAGGAATAAAGAACTAGATTAGTAACTATGGAAGTGAATCAATTACCGTCGGAATGGCAGCAGGGGCAGTTACTAGAGGTGACGATCGCCGATCTCAGCAATACCGGAGATGGCGTGGGTCGCTGGGAAGGTCGGGTGATCTTTGTGCCAGATACAGTGCCGGGCGATCGCATCCTCGTGCGATTAGTCCGCGTCAAGCCGCAATTTGCCTATGGCAAACTGCATGAGCTCCTAGAAGCCTCCCCCCATCGGGTGCGCCCTAGCTGCATTGTGGCTGACAAATGTGGCGGCTGTCAGTGGCAGCATGTGGACTATTCATATCAGCTAGAAGCCAAACGGAGTTTAGTGATCCAGGATTTGCAGCGCATTGGCGGCTTTGAGCAGCCGCCTGTTGATCCGATGCTGGCCGTTGCGGCTCCGCTAGGCTATCGCAACAAAGCCACCTACCCTATGGCTCGCGTCACCGCCACGGGGCAAGTGCAGGCAGGCTACTACCAGAAGGGCAGCCATAATCTAATTAACCTCAACCAATGTCCGATTCAGGATGTTCGCCTCAATCCCCTCTTAGCCGAAGTTAAACAAGACATTCAAAAACGTGATTGGGGCATCTACGACGAAACCAAGCATCGCGGCAAGATTCGGCATTTGGGGCTGCGGATTGGGCGACGGACGGGCGAGATTTTGCTGACGCTGGTGGTTAAAGAAGGCAATTTGCAAGGGCTGGAGGAACAGGCGCAAGAGTGGATGAACCGTTATCCCGAGTTAGTCGGGGTCTGCTTGAATATTAACGGCGATCGCACGAACGCAATTTTTGGCGCTGAAACCGTTTGCGTTGCTGGGCAATCCTATCTGGAAGAAGAATTTGCCGGACTCAAATTTCAAATCCAGGCGCATACGTTCTTTCAGGTCAACACAGAGCAGGCAGAAGCCGTCCTAGAAACGATTCAAACTGAGCTGAACCTGCAGGGGCATGAGGTAATTGTCGATGCCTATTGTGGAGTGGGCACGCTGACCTTGCCGCTGGCTAAGCAGGCCAAAGAGGCGATCGCCATTGAAGTCCAGCTGGAAGCCGTGGAGCAAGCCCGCCGCAACGCTGTGCTTAACGGCATCAGCAACATTACCTTCCAAATTGGTAAAGTAGAATCCTTGCTGCCGCAGTTGCCGATGCAGCCCGATGTAGTGCTGATCGATCCGCCGCGTAAAGGCTGCGATGGTAGCGTGATTGACACGTTGCTAAGAATTTTGCCCCAGCGGATTGTCTACGTCAGCTGCAACTCCGCAACGTTAGCCCGTGACCTGAAGCTGCTCTCGTCCCACTACCAGCTAACCCGCGTCCAGCCCGCCGATTTCTTTCCCCAAACGGCCCATGTAGAATCGGTATCGTTTTTAGTCCGCCGCTAGCCGCTGGACAAACTCAGCCTGTTCGGGAGATGCCAACCCAGCTTGCAGCACTGCTAAGACCTGGGGCATCTCACCTTGCAACAGCGCTTTATAAACACCCAACCAGGTCATGATCGCGCTATGAGGTTCAGCATGACTTTTAAATCGGAGGGCAGCAGGGACGTAAACCACTCCTTCAATCAGTTCAGCGTTCTTAAGATTGGGCGTTGCTTCATAACGGCGCTCAAATTCGTAGGCAGTCAGGCGATCGCCATTTTCCAAAAAAGGAATCCGCGTCTCAATCGGTGAGTTGACCATCGTGACCCCCGCTGTAGCTGTCCTCTTCTATTTTCGCTTAACCCTTACTCGCCGATCGGGTCAAACACTACCCTAAATGTCCCATCGGGAAAGAGCCGCCGCAACGCTATAACTCGAAGCAGCGTAAGATGTACCGTGTCATGACATCAAGTTGGCGAGTTAATGGCTTCACGCGGGCGCGTAACCGCATATTTGCCTGAAGAAATTCAGAAGGCGTTAGAAGAGTGGGCTGCTGAAGAAAGCCGATCAATCAGCAGCCTTGCTACTTATGTGTTGACTCAAGCCGTCAAAGAACATCAAGCGCAAAAAGCGAAAAAGTCTGAGGGCGATCGCCCTTAGATTAAGACTGTATGGAAGTGAAAGATTGAGTAAGGGAGACTGCTTCTATTTCCCCTTAACTTCCTGCCAACTCTTTGCTGTCGGCGTGTCACGCTGCTGTGCCAGTGCCGTCTCAAACGATTTCCTGGCTTCAGGATTTAGGCTAAGTCCATCTAGCCCTTCTAGGAGCTTGCGACGACCGGCTTCCGGCTGAGTATCCAAGACGGCAATCAGGCGATCGGGCTGCTGCTGTGCCAACTGGGCCAAGCTGCCATAGGCGACCTCTGCGGCGGCCCCATCAGCACTCTGAAAGGCGTAGCGGATCAACAAATCAGTGGCAGCGCGATCGCCTCGCAAGGCTTTCTGGTTCAGCGCATTAATGCGTTGCAGGGTGGGTCGGAACTCTGTGCCGCACACAGCCCGAGTCAGATCCAGCGCCACCCAGCCCTGAACTGGACTCTGGATCTGCAGCC
>DATNOY010000159.1:0-5497 GCA_036703495.1 Coleofasciculaceae cyanobacterium | reverse complement strand
GCAGTGCGGCGAATGGTGCTGTCCTGATGGGTAATGATGACATAAGTGCTACACCCCCCCTGAGATTTTTGCAGATCTCGGATCAAGTCTTCAATCACTGTAGAAGCGATCGGATCCAGTCCGGCGGTAGGTTCATCGTAGAGAATCACTTCGGGGCTGTCGGCAGGATTGTCGGGGTTTTCCATGATGGCGCGGGCAAAGCTAACGCGCTTCCGCATCCCTCCAGACAGTTCGGCAGGAAAGCGATCGCCAATTCCTGGCAATCCCACCATGTCTAGCTTGTGCTCCACCAGTTCCTGGATGCGTTTACGAGAGAGACGTGAGTGTTGATAAAGCAAAAAGCCGACATTTTCATTGACGGTGAGCGAATCAAACAGAGCGGCGTTTTGAAACACCATACCAATGCCCAGCGGCTCTTTGATATCTTCTACCAAACCTTCTCGCCGCTGACCCTGGATATAGATTTCGCCAGCATCTGGTTCCAGTAAGCCAGCAATAATGCGCAGAATAGTAGATTTTCCCGTCCCAGACGGGCCAATGATAGCGAGTGCTTCTCCTCGATAAATGGTCAGGTCAATTTGATCCAAGACCACCGTGTTTCCAAAGGATTTGCTGACTCCTCTCAGTTCGATCAGCGGCTCAGCCATAAGGAGATACATCGACTAAACAGACTCAACTTAGCGCACAATCAGTTCTTCAGGATGAACCTGTGCTACTCCTCTGACAACTTCAACCGATCAATATTCCATAATGCTCCACCCAAGGCGCTATATTGTACGCCTTCAAGCGTGTTGCGAACCGCAGACATCGACAGGGGATTTACCAAAAAGATCAAGGGAATATTTTCTTGCACAAGGCGTTGAGCCTGGGCATAAATTTTCTTGCGTTCGGCATCATTTAGCTCCTGCCCGCCTTTGACATAGAGCTGACCGATCGCCCGCTCCCAGTCTGCCACAACACGACCCTCTATCGATTCCTGTCCTTCCTTAGCATCTTGATTGAACAAGTGCAGGTGTCCATTGGGGGACCAGACATTGCGACCGCCATCTGGCTCAATGCCAGCACCCCCCAAACCCAGAATAATAGCTTCCCAGTCTTGAGTGCTATCCATCTTACCAATCAAAGTATTGAAGGCGAGCGGCTGAAAATCTGCCTGGATGCCAATTGCGGCTAGGTCGCGCTTAATTTGTGCCCCCAAAGCCTCACGGGTTTTGTTGCCAGAGTTAGTGTTGAGGGTAAAGCGCACACGGTTCCCTGCGGCATCTAGCAATTGCCCTTGAGGATTGTACTTGAATCCGGCCGCCTGCAGCAGTTCTTTGGCTTTAGCAGGATCATATTCGTAGGTGGGCAAGCCTTTTTCGGGCGGGAGATAGTAGGGGCTTTGGATGTAGATAGGAGAATTTTGGGGAACGCCTAGTCCTTGGTAAAGATTATTGATCAGCGTGGGCCGATCGAGGGCATGGGCGATCGCTTTGCGAAACTCCAGCGAGTTAAACCAGCGTGACTTGACTGGATCGACCAGAGGTTTGCCTTTGCGACTGCCCTGGTTCAGGTTGAATACCACAAAAGACGAATTAAAGACGGGACCACCTTCATAAATCTTGAAGTTCCCCCGGTTTTCTTCTTGCTTAATCAACGCAAAATCTTCCGGTGAGACACCTTCCACATCCAATCCGCCCGAACGAAATTGGGCCAGGGAGGCATCGTCTGACTCAATCGACTGAATCACCACTTGTTCAATGTAAGGCTGCGGCTTGCCCGCTGCATCTTTGCGCCAATAATAGGGGTTGCGTTCCAACACAACGCGCTGAGCCGGCTGATAGGCACTGATGCGAAAAGGGCCGTTGCTAATAATGGTTTTGACATCGGCATCGGTGCCCCAGGTGGAGAGGAAGCGAGATTTGCCATCTTCACCCAGCGTGCTAACCGCTTGCTGCAGCGCATGTTTGGGGAGGAAGGGTCCTCCTGCAAACCGCAGAAGGGGTGCAAAGGGTTCGGGTGAGGTAAATTCGACTTGGCGATCGCCTACCTGACGCACGGTAGGAAATTTGCCCTGCTCGCCAATTCGAAATAAATCGCTGGTGCTGCTGGGAATCTTGGGATTAAAAACAATCTCGTTGTAGGTAAACACAACGTCCTCGACAGTCAACGGTTCACCATCCGACCACTGCAACCCGTCGCGCAGCGTATAGGTGATCCGCTTTTGGTCGGGCGAAATTTCCCAGGACTCAGCCAATCCTGGCTGCAATTCGCCCGTTACCCCGTTGGTTTCCAGTAGCCCAGTATACGTGTAGCCTAATATCGCTGAGGAACCACTATCCTCGCTCAGCAGAGGATTAAACGTTTTGGGATCACCCAGACTGCTGATAATAATCCGGGGAACCTTGGCAGTCTTAGCTTTGAAGCTGTCCAGGCTACAAGCGCCGAGCGGCAAGAGCAGCAGCAGCACTAAGGCAATGGACACCCAGCGTTGAGGCGGGATTGCCTTCAGAATAACCAGCCATGCAGCAACTCTTTTCTTCCCAAACACCATGATGAAGTTGATATGCCTGAATAGACCTATTACAGCAGATTCATTGAGAAACATGTCTATGAATGGCATCATCCATCGAAAAATCGATCTCAGCAGACTGCCGATCAGTAGTGAGGTAATCATTTTGGAAGGAATCCTGCAAACCCGAAACTAAATCAAATTCGGGTCGCCAGTACAGATCTTTCTGGGCTTTGTGAATATCGGCAAAGAAATGCTGCACCCGTAGCGGGAAGGCTTTACGCTTGCCAAAATCAAACTGTTTGGGATCATAGTGAACCAGCTGCAAGGCATCTGGATCTTTGCCGGCCGCCAGCGCACAAGCCCGGGCCAGGCCATCAAAAGTGACGTAGCGATCGCCCGAGACGTTATAGGTTTGCCCGATGACGCGAGGGTTGCCCAAGACAGCTGCCATCGCCGCAGCCAGATCCTTGACATGCCCAAACTGCGTCAGATGTGCGCCGTTACCCGGAATAGGGATGGGGCGATCGCGCACAATGCGGTCAAAAAACCAGGCTTCCAAATCGTTATAATTTTGCGGGCCGTAGATATAAACCGGACGAATGGCTGTGAAGGGCATCCCTTGTGCGGCGAGATAGGCTTCTGTCTCAAACTTGCCCTTGTGTCGGCTCTGAGGATCCACCGCATCCCCCTCCAGATGAGGCATCTGATCGGATTTTTGATACACCCCCGCCGAACTGACGTAGATGAAATGCTTCACCTGACCTTTAAACAGTTCCACTAGCGGCTGCGTGTCGCTCAACTCCCGCCCATTGTTGTCAAAAATGGCATCAAAATGCTCATCTGCGAGCTTTTCCTTGAGCTGAAGCGGGTCGGTGCGATCGCCCTCAATTTGCTTTTCAATCCCCAAAGGTGCCGGCTGGTTGCCCCGGTTAAACAGCACCACATCATGCTCTTGGGCTGTCAGTATCCGGGTGAGATGCACCCCAATAAACCGAGTTCCACCCATGATTAGAATTCGCATATCGCCCCCAACTCCGCGTCACTGTCCTCATCCTAAAGCGGATTGGCAGCCATTTCCTGCAACCGTTACCCTTGCGACTATTCATCTTTCCCATCCAAGCGTAGGATAGTAACGCTTACTTAAACGATTACTTAGTTAATTGAGGAACCCTATGCTGTTCTCTGGTGTTCAGCCTGCATTGCTCGTCTTAGCAGATGGAACGGCTTATCCAGGCTGGTCTTTTGGAGCGACAGGTACGGCAATTGGTGAAGTTGTCTTTAATACGGGGATGACTGGTTATCAGGAAGTATTAACCGATCCCAGCTATCGGGGGCAAATTGTCACATTTACCTATCCTGAATTGGGCAATACGGGGGTCAACCCAGACGATGAGGAGTCCAGCCGCCCGCAGATTAAAGGAGCGATCGCTCGCAACATTTGCCACCGCCCCAGCAACTGGCGCTCAACGCAATCGCTGCCCGATTACCTGAAGCAACATAATATTCCGGGCATCTATGGCATTGATACCCGCGCCCTGACTCGGCGGCTGCGATCGGCGGGGGCAATGAATGGCGCTATCTCTACAGAAATCCTTGAGCCGGCTGAACTGCTCACGCGAATTCAGGAAGCGCCTAGCATGGCAGGGCTGAATCTCGTCCGCGAAGTCACCACTCAAAAAACCTACGAATGGTCTGAAACCACCGATGCAGATTGGGACTATAAGCCTGCTTCGGCTGTTGCTCTAGAGCAACCCTTAACCGTAGTAGCGATCGACTTTGGCATTAAGAAAAATATCCTGCGACGGTTGGCTAGCTATGGCTGCCGCGTCATTGTGGTGCCCGCAAACACACCTCCCGAAGAAATCCTCAAGCACAATCCTGACGGCATTTTTCTCTCCAATGGCCCGGGCGATCCGGCTACGGTTTTGGAGGGCATCGCCACCACTAAAGCGTTGCTAACCAGCCAAAAGCCCATGTTTGGCATTTGTATGGGACATCAAATTCTGGGGCTGTCTTTAGGGGCAGACACCTTCAAGCTCAAATTTGGACACCGAGGCTTAAACCAGCCTTGCGGCTTAGAGCAGCATCCGGTGGAAATCACCAGCCAGAATCACGGCTTTGCCATCCGGGCTGAATCTCTGCCGGATGCAGAGGTGGAAATTACGCACCTGAACCTGAACGATCGCACGGTCGCTGGGCTACGTCACAAAACGCTACCGCTATTTTCGGTGCAGTATCACCCCGAAGCCAGCCCCGGCCCTCACGATGCTGACTATTTGTTTGAGCGGTTTGTCCAAAGCATGCAGCAACACCGGCAAACTGCTCAGATGAATTAATCATGAATAAACGATGATGAATTCAAAGCAATCGCCAGCCTGAAACCTCCAGCGCTAGGTTGGTAGGAACATGAATTTAATAAAACCCAAAACTTAGTTGTTGAAAGCGTAGCAATGCCGCGCCTTCAAAAATTAAAAGTTCGGTTTTAATGAATTCGTGATTCTAGAGGTCATGATTTTGCTGAGGTAGTCTGCTTTTGAAAATCTTCTTAAACCAAAGCGCCTGGTTTCGGTTTGCACTGAAATTACGGGGTTC
Organism: Coleofasciculaceae cyanobacterium; assembly: GCA_036703495.1. GTDB lineage: Bacteria > Cyanobacteriota > Cyanobacteriia > Elainellales > Elainellaceae > Drouetiella. Next base: position 411 of record DATNOY010000159.1, on the reverse strand, counting down.
TGTTTTACCTGCTGTTTTGCCGCGGGCGTTGCTCTGCGGTCTATTTGGCCTGCTGATCTCGCTGTTGCATAACCTCGGCTTGCCTGTGGCTTTGCCCATTTTGGCGGGTGTCATCCCTAACATCGTCTTAGGACTGATGCTGGTGTTCCGCACCAATACGGCCTACGAACGATTTTGGGAGGGCCGCAAACTCTGGGGCAATCTGATCAATGCCGTCCGCAACCTGTCTCGCAACATTTGGGTAACGGTGCTAGAGAAAAATGTTGGCGATCGCCAAGCCAAGACAGAAACCCTGCGGCTGATTGTGGCATTTGTGGTAGCCACTAAGCTACATCTGCGGCAGGAATCCGTTAATTCGGAACTAGAGCCGCTGCTATCTCAGGACAGGTATGCCAAGCTAAAAACTATGAA
>DATNOY010000158.1:0-2516 GCA_036703495.1 Coleofasciculaceae cyanobacterium | reverse complement strand
ATAAAGACTTTAGTAGGTGCTTGTGTTTCCTCGGTCACCTGTTTCTCCGCCAAGCTTTGACTGAACTTGCGATCAATTATAGTCTCCCTCCACAGGTAAACGAAAACGCCTTCGATGGAGACTTGCAGGGGCAGGAATGGGGCGATCGCCTCCATTACCTCATCCCCAAACCACTTTCCTGCTTTACATCTTCATCAATGGTTCAAAGCACCAGGGCAAGGACTCGGCGTGGAGCCAGCTAACCGTTTGCAATCACCGGACGACAATGGTTTTGTTAGAATCAGAAACCTTCAAAGTTCCGGTGCATTGCAGTTGCTAGGTGCTGATAGCGCTGGTAAATGTCAACCTGTTACCGAATGGATCGCTAACAGACATATCCCTAGTGCCCCAAGGCATCTCTTCTACTCTCGGTCGGGCGTACTTGTAACCCTTGGCCAGGAGTTCATCCTGAAAGGTCTCAAGCTCACTTGTCTCAATTCTCATCGCCGCACCCGGACTACAATCCCCGTGATGTTCTGACAGATGGATGACACAACCATCCTTTGAGATTTGCATGTATAGCGGCAAGCCCTCTTCAAAACGGTGTTCCCAATCGACCTGGAAACCCAAGAAATCTAGATAAAACTCCCTTGCCTTAGATTCATCAAATATTCGGAGGATCGGTGTCGTCTTTCCAAAGCCCATATCGGTACATCACTTTTACTTTTATCCTAATGAAAAAAACCAGCGACTAATGCCGGTGAATGGCGATCGCACTTAGCACCCTAATCTTACTCAACCACCCATTGAGGAGTCTTGAATCAACGAGCAATCCTGTGGAGATTGATTTGCTGCGCACCTCTGATCTAGACCTCTCGTCCACCTAACGGTTGAGCTGAGCGGCGCGCACGCCGGCGTATGGGCTTGGCACTTTATCTATCACGCGTCCGCTCCAGCGAGGTGTTAGGGGGCGAATGTTCGAAGTAAACGTCACCCGATTGCGGATCTGAAATCCTCGTGACGTCACCGGTGCTAAAGAAGTCGATGGCGTGGGGTACCGCTGGTCTGGGGCTGATATTTGTCGTGACGTGATACTCCGGATCGCCCATGTCTTGACCCCACGCGATGTTGTGGACTTCGAACTCGCAACCATCCTTCAGCATTACGCGCGTCAACGTGCCGTCTCTCGCCTTCAGCACATCGATGATTCGAGCGGCGTCGGCACTTGGTTGTGGCGTATTCATTCGCTGCCTAACAATTAATAGACTGAAACTTTCCGCCTAAGATCCTATAGAGGGTGGATAGGCAGAATGATTCGGCATAACAACCCAAATTTGCTACTTATGCAGATTATTTCTGCATAATACGCTGCTTAAGCTGAATAGCCAGAATCTTTCCGCATATTTTCAGATTCCTTACAGAGGTGAGCAGATGTGCTATTGAATACACAGTACATCTGCTTGTCACTATGCAGTCACCGCCTAAAAAATTGCTGGATCAGGTGCGGGATGTCCTTCGTCTCAAGCACTATGCCTACCGCACTGAAGAAACCTATGGGCAGATTCGCCGCCATATCCTGTTTCACAATAAGCGCCATCCCAATGAGATGGGCAACGCTTTGATTCGTGAATCATCAGCCCTGAACGCATCGTCTACAGACTCGATCGCCCCACCCCAAAAACAAAGAATCCTAACAATCGTTTCAGTACGCTTGTGCTGCCCTGGCTTTTATTTTATGCTTTGCCATGCTGGTGTTTTTACAGATACACAAAGTCACCAGTAGACAGGCTTAAGGTGAGGACGCTGATTATGGGTGTACCACCACCCATAACCAGCTAACCTACCTTCTGGCGTGAGCAGAAGCATAGGCTGAGTTGATTGTAAAACATCAACTCCCTCGCTGATGTGAAACAAGTGGTTAGGTAACCACGCCTTAAGCTTTTCTTCTCCACACGACACACATTAGCGAGGAAATCGATATGACGACAGAGTTCAACGAACTGCTGCCTGCTCAACCTGCCGACAAAGCACAGGTATGGATCATTGGCAGTCGCGATCAGGTAACGCATTTAATCAACGAGTTTTACGTCAAACAGATAACGAGCGATCGCGCTAAGTTTACCCCCATCATCCCCGCTCCGTTTGCAGCAGGTAAATATATGACGGTATTGGTGCGGTAGGGCGTTGCTGCGACAAGACTAGATCTCGTAGGGGGCTTGGCACTGAGCCCCCCTGAGTGATTTGGAACTGGGCAAAATCTGTAAGAGGATGTTTTCTCATCCTCCAATCCTTTCTTCCTGGAGAGCAGGGGAGCCAGTTTCAAGTTTTTTCCTTGAGGAAAGAGCTAGGGTGAAGGTAGTTTAGGTCATAGGTCATAATCTATACTTTTCAAACCTCCTTATAAGGGCGATCGATCGTCAAAACGGCCAATGCGATTGCAAAAGTAGCGATCGGGTTCTCAAAATCAACAATTGGCTTCCTCAAATCAATAATGGGCTTCCTCAAATCGATAACTGGCTTCCTCAAATCGATAATGG
>DATNOY010000157.1:0-5770 GCA_036703495.1 Coleofasciculaceae cyanobacterium | reverse complement strand
ATATAGCCCAGGTGGTCCAGATGGCTCATGCTGTAGGTGCGCTAGTGTTTGTAGATGCGGTTCACTATGCGCCCCATGCCCCGATTGATGTACGGGCGCTCAACTGCGATTTTTTAGCGTGCTCGGCGTATAAGTTTTTTGGCCCCCATGTTGGCATTCTGTACGGCAAACAGGAGCACCTAGCTCGGTTGCGTCCTTATAAAGTGCGTCCAGCTCCTGAGCAGGGTCCGTCGCGCTGGGAAAGCGGTACTCAGAATTTTGAGGGACTTGCTGGCGTCATCGCCGCAATCGATTATCTGGCAGATTTGGGCTACCTGGCTGTACCTGCCGCTGAGAACCGTCGGGCTGCTCTCCTGGCAGCAATGGGCACTGTCCAAGCCTATGAGCGATCGCTATTTGAACAATTGGTGCCGCGCCTGTTGCAAATCCCCGGATTGACTTTCTATGGCATTACCGATCCAACTCGCTTCGACAGACGCACTCCCACAGCCGCCATTCGGCTAGCTGGACATCCGCCGGATGCGCTGGCCAAAGCCTTAGGCGATCGCGGTATCTTTACCTGGAACGGTAACTTTTATGCGCTGAATCTAACAGAGCGGTTGGGAATTGAGGCTCAGGGCGGAGTAGTGAGAATTGGGTTGGCACACTACAACACCCTGACAGAAATCAATCGGCTGTTAAAAGCTCTAGAAGAAATTGTTTCCCTATAGACCGGATGGTTTACTCAGTAAAAGCAAACCACTGCAGAACTCTAAAAGATCCTACTTGACTTTGGACTAAATCGCGTAAAATTTTCTGAAAGCCTCGCGGAGCAAGGATTTCAGAAAATTTGACGCAGGAAAATGAGTTTGCCGCGAAATGCTCTCATAGAGAGCATTTCGCGGCGTGATCGAGCAAATTAGTCCAAACTCCAGACCCTAAGCAACGGTTCAAAAAGAGATTCAAATTAGGGATCGCTCTGAATATTAAGTTGAGCAATCCCTAATAAGTTCCTGATGTTTCTTTCAGACGCCTCCTTTAAAGGTCTTTTTCAAATGTCTCTTTCAAATGTCTCTTTAAACCGATGAGTCACCTCCTTGATGACCGTGCCCACGATGAAGAATAGCTGAGGTATAAGCTTCATTGTCTGTGGCTAGTTCAGTATTCCCTAAGAATTCATGGGCACCTAAAAAAAGACTGCAATATTAGCGATATTTTCTTATATTTCGTTAAAGGGTATTGCTCTAGATGAAGTAGTTGCTTGTCACTAATGCTCCTGGTTTTGTGTCACCCGGCTTAAATTGAATGCCTGTCACTTCTGCAACTAAGTCATTCTTAGCAAGAAAAGATGCTTTGTTATCATTTACCGAAAGGAAGGTTCGGCTGCCGAAGCGGAAGAAAATTGCTTCATTTGCTTTTAAGGGTTGACTGCCTTTTTTGCGGGTCAGCTTGTCGCTGTAGGCGGTTTTGAGAGCAGCTTGCAGATTTTTTCCCTGGACACGTCCAACGTTATAGAGGCGCTTAGGAAGCTCAATTGTGTTGAAGTTGCTGTCGTAGTCTAGTCGGAAACGATCGCCTTCACTCCAGTTAAAGTCAGTAATCCGATTGAGCGAACGTACGGTTGAAGTCTTTAAGGCTAGACTCTGAGTTGCTCCTGAAAAGACGAAAATATCAGCGCCTTTTCCCCCCGTAATGGTGTTTTTGCCATTGCCACCTATGAGTATGTCATCCCCCTTACCGCCCGTCAGCGTGTCGTTGCCACTGCCGCCAGTAGTAATTAAATCACCTGTAAACACACCAGGAATAGGTGTGCCATCGAACGTTGTAACGCTAAAGTTACCCACTTCGTGAATATTGGTTTGCCTACCTGTTGCAGCGGCAAAACCAAACCTAAAAGATGCGGGCAGCAAACCATTTTTCTCAGTGACGTTGAATTGGTTGACAGCCAATTCGCCAGGATCGGTAAAAGTGCCATTGTTATTGAGATCTACCTGAACGGTCAGTAAGCCTGTAGGAGACAGGACAACTTCTGCCCGACGTCGAGAGTTTTCGCGAGTTGCACTGGCTCCTGGGTTGTCCAGACTCAAGGGTAGGGTGCTGGTTCCTGTCAGATAGTCGTAGTTGGTAGCAGCACTACCGCGAACGCTAATGGCATCGGGTGTATATCCTTTACCGCCGACTCGCCCTTCGGTGGGATTAGCAAAGTTGCCGAATTCGTCAAAACCGATGCCTAAATAGCCACCGGGAACCCCTGCATTATCCTGGATTGGAGCATAGCCGAGGGAACCGCCAAAGCCACCTGGTTGGGGCTGCAACTGTTGGCCATCGACAATGAAAAAACTGAGACCATCAGCGCCGGTGCCGCCATAGGAATAGAAGTCAAAGGCAATCCGGAGCCCATTTACGGACGGCACAGCAGTAGTATAAAGTCTGGAAGAAGCTTGATATTGAGTAGCGTTAGTCAGCTGAACAAGATCAGGATTTGTTAAAGATACCATAGCGCTATTGAAAACCTGCAAAATAGATGTTTAAAGTCAATGAATGATGGCAGTATACTGAAAGCCATTTTCAAATTCATTGTATCTATTTTTACAATGAAAATTGGAACCATCCTGAAAGTTTTAAACTTTGCTGGTAAAGAGATATGTATAGATTGCTACTTACTCATCTTGTCAGCAGGTTGGCCAGATAACTCCGTTTATTTCTCCTTGTTATGCCAGCGCAGGGTTGCCAGGGTTTCTAAATCCTACTTTGTTGCAGTTACTTTATAGAGATCATCTTTGAGGTAAAATCCATCTAAAAATTTTTGCCGCTCGCCGTCAGCAGCAATACTAGATAATAGATTCCAAGCAGTATCTATCACAATTGATGGATGAGTTTAAGGTTTTGTAACGATAATGCCAAATTTCAGTTAAGCAGCGCTACAAAATAAGTGTGTCTATTGCTTCTTGATCCAATAGCACCAATTCGTCCTGTTTAAGGCTCAGTTCAACGCCTGAATATCTCAAGCGTGTTTCCATGTATTATTTTGGAGGCTAGCAAATGACGGTGACTCCCCAAACTTCTGATTTGCAGAAACTAATTCCGATCGCGGGCGATATCAATCAGAAAGGTGCGATTGCCAAGGCTTTAACTCGGGCATCTGTTAAAAGTGTCAATGCAGTTCAAATGGCATTTGCAGAAGCCTATATCAACGGATTAGAAGTTCCTGATTCAGTGTTGAAAGGTTTTTTTAATGCCACGATGCCGGTATTTTTTAAGCATTTTCCGGCGTTGCTAGCCCCCTACGATTGGGTTCTACAAGAAACTGATCATCTGGCAGAAGGATCTAGAGAACTCATGGATGTGCAGTATGATCGTCCGCAAGAGATGCTGAATCGGATGATCGGCGATTGGCAGGTGATTTATCCAAAGTACAGCATGGGTCTTTGGGAAAAAGGTGCGCAAACTCTAGAACAGTCCCAGATCGACATGATTGACGATCTGATTGAAAAACTGGGTATTCAAGATGGCGATCGCATTCTAGACTTTGGATGTGGCTGGGGCTGTATTCCCAATTATGTGATGTCAAAGTTTCCCAATGTTCAATTTACCGGGATTAACTTGAGTCACGAACAGTGTGAATACATGCGTCACAAAATGCAAGATCCCGAAAGCTACCTGAGCTCAGGTCGCTTTACTCTATATGAAGGGGATCTCAATGATGCTCAGTTTGAGGAAAAGTTTGACAAAATTTTATCGGTGGGTGTGTTTTGTCATGTTGGTAATCTAACGACTGCCTTTCGGAAGCTAGCGTCGTTTCTAACCGATAACGGCAAAGTCTTCATTCACATCATTACCGTCAGAACACCCAACAATATTTCTAGCCCATTTACCCACAAGTACATTTTTCCCCATGGCCGCTACTGGAACTATGATGCTGTCCCCAGTCACAACAAAGATCTAAAAACCATTCAGCGCTGGTATCTCAACGGCATTAACTATCACAAGACATTTGCCGCGTGGTTGGAAAATTTTGATGCCTCGCAGGATATCGTCAAACACCTGAACTATGGCATGGATTACTCTCGATTCCGCCGGGTTTGGCGCTATTACCTCATCTGGCTAGGAACGAACTTTGCGATCTGTGATGGAGAATACAATGGCAACGGTCAGTATTTAATGGTGAAAGCCTAATTTTAGGTTCTCGCTCACTTGTTGATGTTTAACGAGTGATGTTTAATGAGTTGAAGTCAATCACAAAAAAGGGAGTTCCTAGATGCTTTGCACCTGGGAACCCTGTTTTTAGGAAATATCAAATCCGCTATCCAATCGCCTGAATCCTCTCTATCAGAATGGGGGTACAGGGCAATGCCCTCTGCATGAAACTCCGCACCACCTCCCCGATCCCAAGCGATTCACGGGATTTGATAATCCTCATGATTCCTACTGCCGAAAAATTTCGTTGAGGAGGGTGCCATCAGCGCCTATCAATTGGACATGGAGCGGCATTTGTCCAGCAGCGTGGGTGGAACAACTGAGGCAGGGATCAAAGGCGCGAATCCCGGCTTCAACCCGGTTCAGCATCCCTTCCGGAATATGAGAACCCTGGATGAAATGGCGAGCAATTTGAGCAACAGTCCGATTCATGGCTAGATTGTTCTGCCCTGTGGCAATCACTAAATTCACTTTTTGAATCAATCCATCTTCATCTACCCAATAGTGGTGAAACAACGTTCCCCGAGGTGCTTCGCTCACCCCGACGCCTTCTCGTTGGTTAATCCCTGCTTCTGCCCGCAGATGCGTCGAGAACAGATCAGGATCTTCTAACATCCGTTCAATGTGTTCAATGCAGGCCAGAATTTCAATCAATCGAGCATAGTGGTAGAAGAAGGAAGAGGTAACGGTGGCATGTCCTCTATCGCGAAATTCACGCAATTCCTGATCTGCCAGTGGTGTACCCATACCACTACAAATGTTGAGCCGGGCCAACGCTCCGACTCGATACATGCCACTCGCAATACGGCAATGATCTGTTTGATCTGGGTAGCCCAGCGGACGGTAGTAAGGAGATTTCAGATAAGAATCGGGCTGCACCGCTTCACCGATAAACTCTTGATAGTGGGCAGGATCAAGGCGATCGCCTATCACATTGCCGGCACTGTCCACCACGCGCAGAAAACCGTCGTAATATTCCCATAATCCCTGTGGTGTCACTAATCCCATGAACAGCGATGGAAAATTTCCGAAGGTTTGGGCTTCTTGCTCATAGTCTTTGAGCAAGCGTTTGAAGCGATCGAGTGCCATCTGAATGATGCTAAGGGCTTCAGGGAGGCGATCGCGAATCTGAGCCTGTCCTGCTTCAGATAGGGCGGTTCGGACACCGCCCGGAACTGCCCAAGAGGGATGAATTTTACGTCCTCCCAGCAACTCAATGATTTCCTGCCCAAATTGACGTAGCCGAATCCCACCTCGGGCCAAGTCGGGTGCAGCGGCAATCAGCCCAAACAGGTTACGCTGTTGCGGATCGCTATCCATTCCTAGCAACAAATCAGGAGCGCTCAGGTGGAAGAAACTGAGGGCATGGGATTGAATGATCTGTGCTAAATTCATCAGACGGCGTAGCTTTTCGGCGGCGGCAGGAATGGTGACTGAGAGAATGCGATCGCCGGCCTTTGCAGAGGACAGCAAGTGACTAACGGGGCAGATCCCACAAATTCGCGCCGTAATTCCTGGCATTTCCCACAGCGGTCGTCCCTCGCAAAACTTCTCAAACCCTCGAAATTCTGTCACGTGAAATCGAGCATCCGTC
>DATNOY010000156.1:0-4368 GCA_036703495.1 Coleofasciculaceae cyanobacterium | reverse complement strand
TTGCCGCCTGTGCTGCAGCAGTTTTGCGAAGATTATCCTGCTGTGCAGCTGCGCGTCACGTCGTTGGGCAGCGATCGCGCCCTGAAAGTTTTAAAGGATGGACTCGTGGATGTGGCGATCGTCATGAATAATCGCTTCCTGACGGCCAGCCCAGAAATAGTCGTCGATTTGCTCTATGACGAACCTGTGGAATTATTGATGGCTGTTAATCATCCGCTGAGACAATATGAACAGGTGCCCTGGGAGGCGATCGCTGAATATTCGCAGGTTGTCTTTAAAGACGGCTATGGCATGCAGCGCCTAGTCCATGAAAAGTTTCAACGGCATGCCTTGCCGCTTAAACCAGCGATCGAACTGAATACCTTAGATGGGTTTCGGGGCATGGTTCGTCAGAGTGATTTGGTGGCGCTGTTACCGCGATCGGCCTTGCTGGATGTCCGCAATGACCCCACCTTAGTTGTCCGCTCCACCGAAGAACCTGTTTTAAGTCGTCAGGTTGTCTTAGTTACCACTCAAGATCGGTTAGATATTCCGCCAATTCAACATTTTCGCAACCTGGTGCAACGGCTGGTTAAAACTCAGGCAGTTGCTCAGCCTTCCCCTGCGATCGGGTATTAATCCAGAAAATCTTGAGACAACGCTAGGATAAGAGACCTAGGATAGGAGACTTAGATTGGTATCCCTTGACCCAGTTTTGTGGCTGAATTTACTCAATGATTCAGTTAGCTCAGGCTACCCGTTATTCATCAATTCATCCTCCATTTTTGATTGCCAATGAGTAATGCGTTTCGAGACCTCCTCCGTAAAGTGGGCAGCGGCGCTCATACCAGCAAAGACTTGACCCGGGCTGAAGCCGCTGCTGCCACTCAAATGATGTTGACCCAGGAGGCAACTCCAGCGCAGATTGGGGCTTTTATGATTGCTCATCGGATTAAACGTCCGACGGGGGAAGAGCTAGCAGGCATGTTGGATGCCTATGATACGTTGGGCCCAAAGCTCAGTCCCATTGCGGCGGCTTATTTGCCGGTTGTGTTGGGAACTCCCTATGATGGGCGATCGCGCACGGCTCCCGTTACGCCTTTGGTGGCGCTGATCTTGGCTGCGGCCGGTTGTCCAGTTGTCCTGCACGGGGGGCGCAGAATGCCTACCAAAGAAGGGCTACCTTTGGTGGAGATTTGGCAACAGCTCGGCGTAGATTGGACGCGGCTCTCTTTGGAGCAAGTGCAGCAGGTATTTAGCCAAACTTTACTGGGATTTGTCTATTTGCCGACCCATTTTCCACTGGCCGAAGCGATGGTGACTTATCGGGAACAGCTCGGTAAACGCCCACCTTTTGCCACCGTTGAGTTGTTCTGGTGCCCCTACCAGGGAGATGCCTTAGTGGTTTCAGGATTTGTGCATCCACCCACCGAAGAAATGGCGCGGGTTGCGGCTGAACTGCGCGGTACCCAGCAGTTTATGACGGTCAAGGGGCTAGAAGGCAGCTGTGATTTGCCCCGCGATCGCACCTGTATTATCGGGGTGCATCGTCCCGATACCGATCCCCCGTTTAACCGCCTGTTGATCCATCCGCGTGACTATGGTTTGGCTGCTCCAGAGGTGCCGTTAAACTCTGAGGTGCAGCTGATGGAAGACATGCAGGCTGTGTTGCAGGGGATCCCCCATCCCTTGATGGAGTCTACGATTTTAAGCGGTGGCTTTTACCTGTGGCAGAGCGGCGTTTGTCCCAATATGGATTCTGGTCTAGCGCAGGCCAAAGAACTGTTGATGGGGGGTGGGGCAGCCCAAAAATTGGCGGCACTGCGGCAGGCAGTGATGGCGGCCGGCAGTCTCCGTTTTGCCGAAAGTTCGAGCTAATTCGAGCTAATTTGAGCTAAACAGAACCCACGCGAACCGGATCAATCTCGTACCATAGGAAGTTAGACCTCCCTGATCATTGCTTCTAGTGCTTATGGAACGGCTTCCCTCTCCCCCAACCCCGACCTTTTGGAATCTGTTGCAGTGGATCATCCGCCCGATGGAGTATTTGCGATCCTGTAGCCAGCAGTATGGCGAGCGCTTTGCCGTAGATGTTGGGGCAGGCAATCCGCTCATCTTTTTGAGCCATCCGCAGGCGATTGAGCAAATTTTGACGGCTCCAGCAAATTCGTTTGATTCAGGGCGATCCAACTGGGTTTTGCGGGCCACCCTGGGCGATCACTCCCTGTTACTGCTCGATGGTGAGCCGCATCAGCGCCAGCGCCAGCTGCTAATGCCCCCGTTTCATGGGGAGCGGATGCGGGCCTATGGTCAGCTGATTTGCCAAATTACGGAACAGGTGACGAGCCAGTGGCAGGTAGGGCAGCCGTTTGTGGCCCGTTCTGCTATGCAGGAAATTTCGCTGAGCGTCATGATGCGAGCCGTATTTGGCTTGAGTCAGGGGGATCGGTCCGACCGCCTCAAAGCTATGCTGAATGACCTGCTGAAACTAACCGCCTCTCGATTTGGCTTCGCCATGGCCTTTTTCCCGATTCTGCAAAAAGATTGGGGAGTCTGGAGTCCGGGCGGACAATTCAATCGTCGCAAGCAACAAATTGATGACTTGCTCTACACTGAGATCCGGGAACGCCGCGCCCATTTTGACCCAACGCGCACTGATATTCTGAGCCTGCTGCTGGCGGCCAGAGATGAAGCAGGGCAAGGCATGACGGATGAAGAACTGCGCGATGAACTGATTACCCTGCTGATTGCTGGGCATGAAACAACGGCTACGGCTTTAAGCTGGGCGCTGTACTGGATTCATGCAGTCCCGGGCGTCAAGGCCAAAATGCTGGCAGAAATTGAACAATTGGGGCGTCATCCTGAACAGATGGCGATCGCCCGGGCTCCCTATCTCAGCGCAGTGTGTTCAGAAACGCTGCGTATCTACCCCGTTACCTTGATTACCGAAATCCGGATTGCCAAGGCACCCATCCAAATTAGAGAAGATGTCTTCGAGACGGATTCGCTGTTGGCTCCTTGTATTTACCTACTGCACCAGCGAGAAGACATTTATCCAGAACCGGATCAGTTCCGACCCGAACGCTTCCTGGAGCGGCAGTACTCTGCCTACGAATATCTCCCCTTTGGGGGCAGCAATCGACGCTGCATTGGTGCGGCATTTGCCTTGTTTGAAATGAAGCTGGCGCTGTTCACCATCCTGTCGCACTATCAGCTGGACTTGGCTGAGACTGCTCCGGTCGTACCTGTGCGTCGGGGTGTGACCGTTGGCCCTAAAGGCGGCGTGAAAATGGTAATGACGGGTCGGGTGGCGGAGCCACAAGCTGCTATCCCTACGCTGGTCTAGTTTTTGCCGGTTGAGTTTTTACTAGTTAAGGTCTTCCAGCAATTTTCAATTGCAGCCACCCCCATGATTTTTGGGAAGCCGCACGGCGTAAAGCTTCTCAAAAATCATCCCCATTGAATCCAGTGCAAAGCGCTGTAATATGCTTAAGCCGCTATTGCAAAATTTCTCATGACCGGTCCTCTTTTTGCCATTCCTGTTGCCATGACGATCGCCGGTTCTGATAGCGGCGGGGGTGCTGGCATTCAAGCCGATCTGCGAACCTTTGCCTTTCATCAAGTGCATGGCACCTGCGCCATTACCTGTGTCACGGCTCAAAATACGATGGGCGTAACGCGGGTGGATGCCTTGCCGCCAGAGGCAGTGACGGCGCAAATTGCAGCGGTTGCAGAAGATATTGGCATTCAGGCTGCCAAGACGGGCATGCTGTTAAATCAAGCCATTATTGCGGCAGTGGCACAGCAGGTGGAAGCGATCGCCCTGTCCCAATTGGTGGTTGATCCGGTAATGGTGTCTCGCACGGGCGCACCGCTGATTGATGATGCAGCCATTACTACCTTACGTGAGCGATTGATTCCCCTGGCTACTGTGCTGACCCCCAACCGTTACGAAGCCCAAATGCTTAGCGGTATGGAGATTACAACCCTGCAAGAAATGCAGGCAGCGGCTCAAAAAATCTTGGGGCTAGGAGCCAAAGCGGTGTTGGTGAAAGGGGGTGGCATGACTGGAGACTTGCGCGGCGTCGATGTCTGGTTTGATGGCGATCGCCTGGCCACTTTGCAAACCGAAACTGTAGATACGACGGATACCCATGGTACGGGCTGCACCCTGTCAGCGGCGATCGCCGCAAATTTGGCGCTGGGGCTGGAGTCTTTTGAGGCGGTGCAGCAGGCTAAGGAATATGTGACGACGGCTTTGCAATATGCTTTGCGGATTGGTAAGGGGCAAGGCCCCGTTGGGCACTTCTTCCCGCTGTTGCAGCAGCAGGCGTGAATGCAGCGATGGCAACCCTCATGGGCAAGCCGTCTGGAATTTTTTAGGCAGGG
>DATNOY010000155.1:0-2297 GCA_036703495.1 Coleofasciculaceae cyanobacterium | reverse complement strand
TGTCGCTTTACCCAAACGCTAATCATTAATAGGATCAAAGTCGTGTACCTTTTGAGCCAAATAATTCATTAAAAAGTTACTATCTTTACTTTTTATGTTGCGACCCCTCATCAGATAGAGCTTGATATATTTCTTGCGGCAGAAACTTTAAGCTCAGCGGAACCAAAATTAGGGTAGCGTCCAACATTGGGTGATGATGTCAAATACTGGCAGTTTTAGCGAGTTAACAAACTTAGAGGCTCTTGTGGCACTGATCTCCGTCATTTGGACTTATTTGCCAAAGTGATGGGTCCGTAATAGCAAAAGCGCAGAAAAGAAACTCAAAAAATAATCTGTACTAGGCTCAGTCGAAAATTTCTATAGACATCCTCAAAGCATAGTTGACGAGAGGTAGCACGGCGGTACATCAGCAAGCTCGTGCAGGCTTTTTGAGGGTTTCGGCTCATTTTCGCACATGAGCAGACTTAATTCCACTGGAAAACTAGACTCAGTAAGTCTTTGGTGCTTTTTTCAGCAATCCCTACCTGGCAAAATAATGGTCTGGGAGCAGCAGCATGCAGTTAGACTCTTCAAATCGCTATGCTGCCGCTGTCTGAGGGTCCCTGAATAACGAATGAGGTGCTAACCCTGTCTAAATCCTATCTTTTCATCGAAAAATAGTTTCTAAATGTTTAAAACCAGACAGACGTCGGAATTTGTGTCGGTTTAACTGTTTTGACTGAGTAAAATTTCAGGGTAGTTATCTAACCTTTGGATAGTTGTCTAAACTTGTGGATACTAATCCAGAGAGGATGGCTATCCTGATACTTCATCCTTCGTGTTCCCAGGTTCCGCGCTCTACCCGTTGATGACTCAATGCCCTCGGCTAGAAAAACTGTTTTGTGACACATCAGGCTGGGTTCCAACCCCAGTCTTACTGCTGTCAATTGTTTTTCTCAATCTGTTTCACCTGTCTCACTTTAAGGTAGAACCTCGTGCCTGCTCAAAACTCTAGCCTGCCGGTAAACCGGCTGCTTGCATTACTGCCCAGCGAAGCGTATCAACGCATCTATCCTCATTTAGAGCCTGTTACGCTGCCTATTTATCAGGTTCTTTATGAAATTAACGACCCAATTCCCTATGTTTACTTTCCTCAATCAGCAGCTATTTCCTTGGTCTACACCTTGGAAGACGGTTCAATGATGGAAATTGGTTTAATAGGACAGGAAGGAATGGCAGGGTTTCCAGTAGTCTTAGGGCAAACGACTAAGTCTCACCGAGCCATTGTGCAGGTTGCGGGGACGGGACTGCGAATGAGAGCAGAGCACTTAATAACGGAGTTTCAGCGGGGGGAAGCCTTGCAAAGTTTGCTGCTACGCTATCTCCAGGCTTTCTTTACCCAAGTTTCTCAAACCGCTGTTTGTAACCGATTTTACACCACTGAGGAGCGGCTTGCCCGATGGCTCTTATTAGTTTCAGATTGTGTCCAGTCTGATGAATTTCTGCTGACCCAAGAATTTATTGGACAAATGTTGGGTGTACGCCGTTCTGGCGTAACGGTAGCGGCAGGCATGCTGAGCCAGGCCGGGCTGATCCAATATACGCGGGGCAAAATCACCATCCTCAATCGAGATGCGCTGGCAGATTTCTCAGGGGAGTCTTACGGTGTTCTTCGGGATGAACTCGCTTATTTGTTCGGTACTCCTTCAGCTTAAAGCCTAGCTGGCACTACTGATATAGCGCTTTACGCTCGATGAAAACCAGATGATTTTTTGAAAGCTGCGCTTCAATCATCCATACCTCACTCTATTAAAAATTGCTATTGGGGCGTGCGAACCGCACCCCCAATATTTTATGGGAGCGAGAAATGCTAGAGGAGGACTTTACCCGATCGCATCTCAAGGCAGATTTGTTCATCCTGAACTTTATGTTCTGCCCAAAGATGGACGGACTGAGCAGGCTGACTTTCTAAGGTTGTCTTAGCTGACAAATTTAATTGATCGCTAGATTGAAGCAATTTATTATCTGTCAGCCTTAAATTCAGCTGTTCTCAGGAAGGATTTCAGACATATTGAATATGACTATAGCTTTGACTCCCGATCGCCCTGCTAGTGGGATCTCAAAAACGTTGCTGTCTGCTGCTCAAACGGCTCATTACGCCAAAGCAGAAGCGGAGTTTATGCAACTTCTGAGAACTGAAAACTTAGATCAACAGGTGAACAATCAGCCTGAGTTAGTAAGCAATTTTTCAGCAGCACTGACCGATGCTTTAGAAATTGCTTATTTAGAACCTTCAGGAGCCAATGCTGTGGATGCCG
>DATNOY010000154.1:0-3633 GCA_036703495.1 Coleofasciculaceae cyanobacterium | reverse complement strand
CTGGTGGCTCGCCAGAATTTGAATGGCCAACAATCCAGCGTTTTTGGCATTGCCGATCGCTACAGTCGCCACCGGAATACCCGCAGGCATTTGCACAATCGAGTAGAGCGAATCGACTCCCTGTAAATGTCGGGAGGCGACCGGCACCCCAATCACCGGCAATGGCGTCAGGGAGGCCACCATGCCGGGCAAATGCGCTGCCCCCCCTGCTCCAGCAATAATTACCTTTAAGCCGCGCTGATGGGCAGTTTGGGCATAGTCCACCATGCGTTCTGGGGTTCGGTGTGCCGAGACAATGGCGACTTCGCAGGCCACCCCAAACTCTTCACAAACGGCGATCGCGGCTTGCAGGGTTGGCAAATCCGAATCACTGCCCATAATAATACCGATCAGCGGTTGAGCCATCCCTTCAGCCTCTAGTAGTCTCTCATTTTTTGATTTTTTTGATTGGCGGGGTGTGCCCCATGCCGTTGCGTCTACTGCCCAGCGGCTGAGCGTCCTTGCTTGCCCAATCGCACCAAGACAAAGTAGCCCAAAGAAATCACATAGATAACGAGGGCCACAATGCCCAGAAAGCCGAGAAACTCAGGCTTTGACCCCGCATGGAAGAAGTTTTTGAAGCCAAAGGGTGGATCGAGCCACACCTGGCAGAAGGGAGTGACAAACGTCTCTTTGGAGACGGCACATTGCAAGAAAGGAATGGTGGCGATCGCCCCCAGAATACAGTACAGGCTCACGGCCCATCGCCAAGCTGTAAATGCTAGCTTCAGCGGCGACTGCCGCCGATCCTCAATTTCTTCATTCAGGTCTACCCAGAACCAGAGGCTCACCGGAATCAAAACCCGAGCTAAGATACCGGACACAAAGCTCACCGGCAAACTGCCGATCATCAGATAGACCGTAATCGCCAACAGGCTAGCGACCCGCCAATAAATAATCAGCAACCGCTGCATGGCATCAGCCTTGTCTATGAATGCCCAGATCAGCAGCGCCAGCGGCAACAGGACAGTGAAGAGAACAGCCAGCCGATAATCCATCCAGACGAGCGATTGCAGAAGTTCTTGAGACATGACAGAGAGTGAGGTTGGAGTGCTGAAGGCGAGACAATGCCGAGATAATTTAGCCCTAACGCGGATTATCTACCGCATACTACCCTACCACTTCCCTTCGGCGCTTTTCATTCTGACCTAAAGCCCTTGCGTTCGGGTGTACCAGCGGAGCAAGATCCGCGCCAGGCGAGTCGGGTTATGGCGCACCAGTCCCGTCACGGCATCTTCGTCCATGACATTGGCTACAACCGCCCGCCGACCTAGCCGCATGACGGCTTCCCGGTCGAAAAATACTGGATGAGAGCTTTCTTGGGCATAGCGGATTAAAGACTGAGCCGAAGGAGACGTTCTTTGAACCAGGACTGCGTCAAATAGCGAGCAGTCGCAAACTTCATCGATCGTGCGGATGTGGTCGGCAACCGTGTAGCCATCAGTTTCGCCCGGCTGCGTCATGATGTTGCAAACATAGATGCGCGGCACCTGGGAGCGGGCAATGGCGTTAGTAATTTCGTCTACCAACAGGTTGGGAATAATGCTGGTATAGAGAGAGCCAGGTCCAATGATGATGTAGTCGGCTTCGTCGATCGCCTGGACAGCTTTAGGCAGGGCGGGAGGGTTGGCAGGCGTGCAGCCAATTTTAACGATTTTGCCTTGGGCTTTGGTAATGTTGGATTCTCCTTCAATCCGCCGTCCGTCCGACAGGATGGCCCACAGGCGCATATCCGTCAGCGTTGAAGGGAGCACCTGCCCCCGAATCGCCAGCACCTTGGAACTAGCGGCGATCGCCTGCTCTAGATCACCTGTAATCTCACTCATAGCCGTCAAAAACAAGTTGCCGAAGCTGTGCCCCACCAACCCATCGCCCGCTTGAAAGCGATATTGAAACAGTTCTGTGAGCAACTTCTCTTCATCGGCCAGGGCTGCTAGACAGTTGCGGATATCTCCGGGGGGCAAGACGCCAATTTCTCGCCGCAGCCGCCCGGAGGAGCCGCCATCATCGGCAACCGTCACGATCGCCGTAATGTTGGCACTTAGCCCCTTCAGCCCGCGCAGCAAGGTAGACAGTCCTGTGCCGCCGCCAATCACGACAATTTTTGGTCCCCGATGCAGCCGCCGATGGGTCATCAGCCGATCCACCAGTTCGCCATCTCCTTCGGGCATCAGCACTTCGGTGATGGAATTGAGGCTGCGCTTTTGTCCCCAGAGGATGAGCAGAAATCCACTGAGGATGACGGCTGGGCCGCTGATATAGTTGGGAATCCGATCGGTAATGGTTCGCAGTAAATCTCGGATAAATTCGCTGAAGTAATATACGGGGGTCAAGTTTGACCAGATGGCAAAGCCTAACCCGACGCACACCATACCGGCCGCACTAATCAGCAGCCAGCGTTTGACCAACAAACCGGGAGCCAACCACTTAAACCACTGGTTTACCTGACGCCGACTAGGTGTGCGATCGCGCGATCCCCGCGCCAGAACTTGAAAAGCGTGTTTGAGTAGACCCATTGACATGGCTGATCCAGGACAGCGAGAGGAGGAAGGGCAACGGCTCCCCTAAAGAGCGGTTTGCTAGGACACCCTTTAGGTAGAGTTCGCTAAAGTCTAGCTCTAGCAAAAATCTTTGAGTCACTTTAGCAACTCTTCCAGCGGTTGCAAGAAACTAGAAGTTTGGGAAGCAGGTCAATATTTTTAGAATAACTGAGTGATACTTTATACCATTTGATCAAGCCGATAACGAATGGATTGGAGGTGGATGGTGAAGAAGATAATCTACTGCATCCCAATTAAAAAATAACGAGGCAAACTGCGTTCGGCAACATTTTTCTGGTCAATTAGACGTCACTTGGGAGATAAAGTGGCACTTTGGCCGATCGCCAACTGTCTGGGCAGATTTCAGCAGATTTCGGCAAATGATTGTCATGCCATCGGTTGCGGCTGAGTCGATCCGATTATTTGATACATCCTTGTGGCTTTCTGCCTTGTGGTTTGCTCCAGCCTCACTTTCCAGGTTTGATTGACCTGAAGCGATCTGAGTTAGCAAGCTTGTGACTAAGATCACAGGGATTTGTCCGGTATTCCCTTTAGCTTTGGGAAAGTTTAGGTAAAGCCTCAGGCTATGCCGTTGGGATTTAGCTGTAGCCTTTCTGCAGCCCATGCCCTATATTTCTCATCCAACAAATGTCTTTAGCGCTAATGTCAACGCCTTTAGCCCGAATCTTTAGCCTGAATTTCTAGCGCGCCTGTAATAGCTGCCCCTGTGATAGTGGCCCTGTGATAGTCAAATACCCCAGGGGGTCTCAACTTAGCGCTAGCCCCATTGCCGCACCAGCCTAATTTTTGCTCAATCATTTAACTTTCCAAACCCGATCGCTCGATCGCTGTGATTTCCCCTATCCCAGCTCGATTTGCGATCGCGGGTTGCTCTGGGGTATTGCTCCAAATCTCTAAGAGATTTAACTCGGACACTGCAATGCCACTAGTAGGCATCTCATCAGGAAACTCTTCATTCAAAAAATTCATGACAATTTCAGCACTACATCCAATGCACCGCGCAGTTTCTAGAAAACCCAGTGTTGTGATCGTG
>DATNOY010000153.1:0-9632 GCA_036703495.1 Coleofasciculaceae cyanobacterium | reverse complement strand
GGTTTATCCGCAGCTTTCATTTTTTCAAAAGAAATTCCCTTGCCAATCTCGGCATGGAACCAGGGTAAGCCCATGAAAAAGCGTGTGGGATAAGGGCCACCTTCTGCCACATCATCCACGTTCGACTCCATCGGCAGCCAGCCAAACCCCGGCACAAAGAACTCAATCCAGACATGGTTATAGTCCGGCTGGAGCGGTATTCCTCGTTGATCTGGATCGGCAGGGCACTTGTAGCGCCCAACGGTGCGGCAGGCAATGCCATTCAGCCGAGCCAAGGCTAACAAAATGCCCACATACTCTCCGCAAGAGCCAACCCCCCGCTCCAGGGCGACATCTGGCGTATCAATGTAAGGCTTCATGCCGTAGGACATGCGATCGTAAACATAATTGCGAATCTTCAGGATTTGCCGAAGAAGATTGGTCTCTGTACCAATTGCCTCCCGGGCTGCCCGACGAATGGTGGGCGAATCCATTGCTAAATCGTCGTTATCGACCAGGTATTGCTGTCGAAACTCCTCTGTTAGAGGCGGTAACTTTTCCACCTGGCGTGGCGTCAACCGATATTTGATGCCTCGCACCTCTAGCAGCGCCTTCCAACCAAACAAACCCCCGCCCTCGCCACTGAGCTTATCTAGTTGAAAAACCGCAACCCGCTGCCCTTCTTGAATTTCTTCCGTAAAGGGTAGCCCGACAGATTCTACATGCAGCACCTTTTGTCGAGGCGTTTCCGTTGGCAGAGCAATCCGCCATTCCAAATTGGTCAACGTAGGTGCGCCTTCTAACGGAGAAATCTCTTCTACATAGGACAGCTCAACTAAGTAACCATTCGAAAGAGCATAACTTTGATCTGCGTAGTAGCGAAAATGCACCGGATGGATGAAGGTGCGGTGGCGAGAAGTTAACTCGCGAAAATTTTCAGCATCATTGGGATTGTCCCGAATATAAAATTCTTCTTCGGCATAGGCAGCATAGAGAATGCGATCGCCCTGCCCCGTTGCCTGATTGGTGACATGAAACGCGATCGCTGACGGGCAATCATAAGGCGTCAGCACACTAAACTGCACCTCTCCCGTGGCCCGATCCATGCAGTATACCGATCGCTCAATATCATCACAGACCCAAAGCTCTTCTCCAATCACCGTCAGATTTTCTACACCCACCCCTGGCGCTGGAAATTGAGTAATCCGTTTGCCGGTAACGCGATCAAAAACCAGGATATACCCTGTTTTTTGACTAGCGACATAGACCGTGGACTGCCATACCGCTACGCCATCTGCCTCATAAGGCAGCGTCGTAAACAGATTAGGGGTAAAGTCTGAAAGCGTACACCAGAGGATTTGGTTTTCTTTAACAAACCAAATTTGCTCCTCCCAAAGGGCAAGTCCTCTCGCATCTACAAATTCCTGAACATTGTGAGGATTCAGAACAGTGGTGTTGTCGTTCGTACAGTCAACTTGCACCAAATGTCCGCGGATCGAATCCAGCGCTAGCAAGTGAGTTCCATTTGAGGCAATCCCCCGCAGTGCATACACTCCAATCGGACGAACAGTGCGCCGCTGTAGATCAACTTGAGAAGAACGAGGCGCTGAAGAAGGTGAGTGTTGCTCAGCGGGGTTAGATTCCAGCAACATAAAGGCAGAGCTTATAGAATGCGATTTCTCATCATCCTACATAAATCGGGCGATCGCTTATGTCACCAGAGAGACTTTATCCAAAGCGACCGTTAGATTTGTTTACAATCGTGGGCTTTGGTTAGGGGACGGTTCCAGATTGGCGATTGAGGAAATCCAGCCAAGCTTCAGCAATGGCAGTGTCTTTGCGCGCTAACCTCAGCTCCAGCCAGCCCTCGGCTTGCATTGGGATAGTTCTCAGCGCCAGTGAAGGCTTAACCTGGATAAAAAGTGTGGTGCGAGACCAGCCCTTGTGTAACCGCACAGCCGCCAGACTGCTGAACGGAATAGCTACAGTCTTAATTTCAGACTTCAGCACCCCCAACAACCCATCTCGGAATTGAAACTCCAGGAGCAGATCCTGCTCATCCAGTTCGGCAATTCCAGAAGTTTCGACGAACCCTCCATAGGTTTCAGGTAGGGTAAATTGTAGGCTCAACAGCGGAGGAGTCATACGAAGTTGCCAACACTCCTTACAGCCTACTCTCCTCTTAAGGGATACCACCTCAGCCAAACAGGTCATCCAGTCGCGCGATTGCCCTTAATTTTTGCTCAGCCTTGCAGTTCAACCCGCTGGGCAATGACCACATAAAACGGATCGCCCCCGCCAACTCCCAACATTTGCAAGAAACTGGGCACTGTACTGGTTCGGGCAATCACTTCGGGAGTACTGAACCCTGGAATAGCAGAAAAATAGCTTTTTACCAGTTCAACGCGATCGCTCTCCGAACCATCCCGCCAGGACTGAATGGCTTTCTGATAAAACATCCGATTTGAGAAGCTAATGATCACCAATCCCGCCGGTCTAAGAATGCGGTAGATCTCAGCAAACACCGCATCCGGGCGCTGCAAATACTGCACCGACACCGTAATCAACACAGCATCAAATGATTGGTCGGGCAGCGGTAACAGCTGATTTTGGTTAAGATTCTGGACGAAGTAGTGATCCAACTGAGGATTGCGGGCCAGTTCCGCTTCGTTAAGCCCATGACCCTCCACATGTTCAAATTCCAGATCCTGGGGGAGGTGAGATACCCAACTGCTCATCAAATCGAGAATCCGCATGGAAGGCTGCAGCCGCTCTCGATACAGATCGGTTAGCTGTTGAATAAAGCCCTCATCCACATGGGTGACAAATCGAGGAGAACTATAGAACAACCCATCGTCACTTTCATCGAGCTTGGTGTACTGAGCGGGTTGAAGCTGCATATCTGAGAACTGGATACTCTACCCTTACTAGTCTATAGAAAAATTGCGAAATGTTAAGGAGGAGGCAAACATTCGGCAGATGAACTGTTGTAGCGCTTGGCGATCGACTCTAGCAATTTCAAATCAGGGATGAGCAGGGAGTGCCGGGGGCAGTGCCCCTTGGAATCGACTCCCCAAACCCCTCTTGGGTGTGCTCAAGACCGGTTTAAGACTGCCATCGAACTAGCTGAAAATTGACCCGATCCGGATCTGCATGCTTCCCCTCTAAATGAGCGATGATTCAGGGGAGAATCGCAGCTCATCCGCTGTTCAGTCCGGTTCAGGTAGAAAAAATAGGATTCCCAAATGATTTCTTTTGTATCCGCAGAAATGGCAGATCCCGCACCCTACCATCTGCTGACCAGTATTGTGGCACCCCGCCCGATCGCCTGGGTTTCCACGCTGAGTGCAGCAGGTATTCCGAATCTTGCGCCTTACTCCTTTTTTAATGCCGTCGCCGGATTTCCGCCTACCATCATGTTTTCAGTGGCATCCCGTCGAAAACAGCCGACCGAAAAAGACACCCTGCGCAACGTCAAAGCCATTGATGAGTTTGTCTGCCATGTGGTGGATGAGGCTCTGGCCACTGCCATGATTCAAACGGCCGTCGAGGTGCCGTATGGGGTGAATGAATTTGAGATGGCCAACCTAGAGACCGTTCCTTCGGTAGACGTGCGCCCTCTGCGCATTGCCAAAGCCGCCGTTGCCATGGAATGCAAAGTGACGCAAATTGTTCCGGTGGCAGGGGCAACTAATGTCATGGTGCTAGGAAAAGTCTTGCGATTTCATGTGCGGGAAGACTTGTACCGTCCAGAACTGGGGTTAGTAGACACCCGCTTGATGCAGCCGATTACTCGCTTGGGTGGTCCCGTAGAATACACAAAAATCGGCGAGCTGTTTTTCTTGGAGTTGCCGAAGGGTTAGCCCGCGAATTTGATTGTTCTCCGGTTCATTCTTCCCCTGCTCATCCTCAGCAGGCTCACCAGTAAGCTCACCAGCAAGCTCATCGCTCTAGATGCGGCTATTTCTTTAAGGACGGCTCCTTGTTCAACACCCCGCTCGATCTCCAACAAAACCTGCTGACCCATCTGCAACAGGTAACCCGCGATCGCGATCCCTTTCTGGCGACTGAGGGACATTTTTATGTGCAGCAGTATATCTGCCAGCAGTTTGCCCAGTGGGGAACGGTGGAGTCCCATGGGTTTGAGTACCGAGGCAGAACCTACTGTAACTGGGTGCTCAACTTACCGGCCCAGTCGTCCTCCAGTCAGCCCCCTATCCTGATAGGTGCTCATTACGATGCCGTCCCCGGATCCGTAGGAGCGGATGATAACGCTACCGGTATCGCAGTTCTGCTAGAACTGGCGCGATCGCTAGCTCAACAGCCTGCCCGCCATCCCATACGTCTGGTTGCGTTTGATCTAGAAGAGCTGGGGCTAATGGGCAGTCGAGCTTATGCAGCCGAGTTGCAGCAGCAACAGCAGCGGCTCCGATTAATGATTTCGCTGGAGATGTTGGGATACTGCGATCACACGCCCCATTCTCAACGTTATCCCCCGGGCTTACAGCGCTTCTATCCGAACCAGGGTAACTTTATTGCCCTTATCGGCAACCTTCGAACCTTGCCCACCCTGATCCGGCTCAGCCGCAAAATCCGCCAAGAGGGGCAAATCCCCTGCGAGTGGTTGCCAGCCGGTCAACGGGGACTGATAGTACCGGATACACGCCGTAGTGACCATGCCCCCTTTTGGGATGCTGGCTATCCTGCCCTGATGGTGACAGACACAGCCAACCTACGCAATCCCCACTACCACAAAGCTAGCGATCGCCTAAACACGCTTAATCTTGAGTTTCTGACGGGGGTTTGTCGAGGCTTAATAGCAGGTGTGCGATCGCTCTAGGGGGCTGTCTTTTTTAAGTGCTCGCTATTGCTGCTGTCGCTTTGAGAACACCTGGAAGGTGATAAAAGCGATCGCAATCAGCGTCAGCGAAAACAGCGTGGTCAGGGTTCCTAAGGCATAGAGCGCAGGCGAGGTGACGTTGGTAGTCATACCAAAGATTTCCAACGGCAACGTATTGTCCTGTCCCGAAACCAGGGAAGTGCGGGTGAATTCGTCGTAGGACAGCGTGAATGCCAACAGTCCCACACCAATCAAGCTGGGGGCAATCAACGGAAACACAACTTCCCAAAACGTTTTGGTATCACTTGCGCCTAAATCTCTTGCGGCTTCTTCATAGGCCGGGTTGAAGCGATTGAAGACACCTAACATGATCAGAAACGCGAACGGCACTGTCCAGGTGAGATGCGCTCCATAGCCGGAGGAAAACCAGTTGGTATCTATTCCAAGTACCTGAAACACAATGCCAATCCCTAGCGAAACCAGCACACTCGGCACAATCAGGCTAGAAATCGTCAGGTAGAAAATTGCATTTGCACCTTTAAACCGATTGCGGAAGGCTAAACCTGCCAGTACGCTGACGATGAGCGAGAGCAGCAAGACCGCAATGCCCAGGATCAGCGATCGCTGGAATGATTCGACAAAGTTACCCACCCGCTGTTCCTGAAAGACTTGCCCCAACCAGTAAAAACTAAAGCCGCGCATTGGGAAAGTTAGCGTGCCTTCGGGGCCCTGTAGGGAAAGGATAAAGATGGCAAACATGGGCCCATACAGGAACAAGACAAACAGCCCAAAAAAGGCGGCAAGTAAGTAAAAAGAAAGCGATCGCTTTTTCACGGCCATTTTTCAGCTCCGCAGCACCTAAGAACTCTGGATTCGATCAGATTGACGTTTCTGGCGATAGGGGTCAAGCATTCGGTCGCCGGTTAAGTTAGGGCTTTGATCCCGAATGCTTCGCCCCTACAGTTCTTTGCGGATATCCACAACCCGCAAGATTCCTGCCACCAAGATCAGGGTGACAATCAGCAGGATCACCGCATTAGCAGCCGCCAAAGGATACTGCAAACTACCAATTTGGGTAGCAATTAGTTTACCTACCGAAGCCGACTGTCCACCCCCCATCAGCCGCACGGTAATGAATTCCCCCATCACCAGCGTTACCACAAAAATAGAACCAATGGCGATGCCTGAAGAAGCTAAGGGCAGAATCACCTCTTTCAGCACCTGGAAGCCTGAAGCCCCCATATCTTCCGCCGCCGTGATTAAGTTGCGATCGATCCGCATCAGGCTATTGAAAATGGGCGCAATCATGAAAAAGTTGTAGAGATGCACCATCCCCAGCACAACCGCAAAATCAGAAAACAGCAGCCATTGTACTGGCTCCTGAGTCAGGTGCAAGTTCATTAAGAGTTGATTCACCAACCCTTCTTTGCCCAAGACAGGAACCCAGGAAATCATCCGAATAATATTGGATGTCCAAAACGGTACGGTACAAATTAAAAATAGAATGATTTGCCATTTCTGGTTCTTGATATGGAATGCCAGAAAATAGGCAATGGGGAAAGCGATCGCCAAACAAATAGACCAAACCAGGAATACATATTTGAATGTATTCAGATAGGTTTTCAGCGAAACCTGAGACGTAAAAATATCCGTATAGTTTTGCAGCGTAAAAGCGGGAGTCATGGCATAGCCATTAAAATCCCAAAAGCTGACAATCAGGATCATCAGAATTGGAAACACCAGGAAAAGCAGGAAAACCAGCGTTTGTGGCGTTACCAATGCATAGGGTTGCAGGGCTTTCCAGGTTTTAGTCATCTGCCCGGTTCCAAAAGAAAGTTCTGTTGTAAATCCAAAAAACTTGACCCAAACACTCGACCCAAAGTTAGGGGCATGGTGGTGCCATGCCCCTAACCTCAATTACGAAGCGATAAACTCGTTCCACTTTTGAACGAGGTACTTCTGTTCCTTCATCGTGGAGTTCCAAACCACCACGTTACCCATCCGTTCGTCAAAGGAGCCACCATCTCGCACGGCACCCTTCGGCTCCAGCTTCTTACCAAACGGATCAATCATGTCGATCGCCGCGGGTTTGCCTTCGTACCAGAAATCCCACTCTTCTGGCTTCATGAACTTGCGAGCGTTTTCGGGAATGGCGCTATAGTAGCCCTGCCGTCCTAAGAATGCGCCTACCCAACCGTCTAGAATCCAGTTGATATATTCGTAGGCGGCATCCAGCTGAATGCCTGTCAGGTTCTTGGAGAGTCCCAAGCCGCCACCCCAGGCTCGGTAGCCTTCCTTCAACGGCCCATAGACGCACTTGAGTCCCTTAGATTTAACCGCCGTCACCGCAGGCGACCACATGGACTGCAGCACCACCTCACCCGAAGTCATCAAGTTCACCGATTCATCGAAGGTTTTCCAGAAGGCGCGGAATTGTCCTGCCTGCTTCTGCTGCTTCAAGATATCCGTGATCTTGTCGATCTCTTCTTTGGTCATGTTGCCCTTATCCACAAACTTCATCAGCCCTGCAGCTTCTGCCACCATGGCAGCATCCATGATGCCAATGGAAGGGATGTCCAAAATTGCCGTCTTGCCTTTATAGGCCGGATCAAACAACTCTGCCCAGCTTTCAATCTTTTTGCCGGTCAAGTCAGGGCGATAGCCCAACGTATCGGCATTGTATTGAAATGGAATCAGGGTAGCCCATTCGGTGGGGCTAGCCGAAAACTCCTTAGAGTCGGCTCCGGTCAAATACATCACCTTGATGGGAGCAGTGCCTTGGGCTTGCTCTACCTTAGCTCCCTTAAATTTACCGGTCGTAAAGAAGGGAACGATTTTGTCAAAATCTTTAATCCGCTTCGTGTCTACGGGCTGCAAGTTGCCTGAAGGCACCACCAACGGCAAGCTGAAGTACTCTCCATCAAAGATGTCGTACTGCTTGGGTTGAGTGATGGCAATCTGATTATTTTCCTCGGTGCTGAGGGCCCGCATGTCAAACTTAAAGCCTAAATCGGCTTGTGCCTTATCCCGAATTTCGTTGATTTGCGACACGCCCGTTCCAATCAACCGCAAGGTCACATCTTTGGTTTTATTGGTGTTGATTTCGGGGCTGGCCGAAGGGTTGTCAGGCGTGCCACTAGGCGCAGAGGAGGCACATCGGGTGGCAGCAAAAGCCGCTCCGGCGGCCAATCCAGTTCTGATGATTTGACGACGAGAAAATTTAGTCATAGGGGGGATGCTAGTTAAAACGTAAAGGATGTGAGTGAGGAGGCGAACCGAGCTTTGAACTTGCAAGTTGGAATTCTATTGGACTGCAGTAAAAGCGGCTCAAAAATTCAACCTGCAAACCTCAAAACTCATAGCTTTGCCAGGCGCTAGTGGGACAGGAAGATGCACTCATCTACTGCCCAACTCAGGGTAACCAGTTGACCTTCAGGAACAGCCTGATTAACCCATTCGGAACTGCGCACTTTGTAGGTGATCTCCTGTCCGGTAGATTCCACCATCAGCGACACGCGGGTGACATATCCAGTAAATTCGATCGCCGTAATTCTGGCCGTCAACTGATTGGGAGCCGCCGGATCGGCAGGCGGATAAGGCAGCAGATCCATCGAGTCACTTCGCACACAGCAGGCTGCCGTCATCCCTGGATCGGCCGCCTGCCCTCGGCAGAAAAAGGTGCCAATTCCTTCGGCATCCAGCCGCACCACTGCACCTTGCTGATCCAGCGCCACGCCCGACACTTTGCCCACAAAAATGTTGTTGTCACCAACGAATCGCGCCACAAACCGGGAGGCTGGCGTTCTAAAAATGTCGGCAGGCGTGCCAATCTGATCAATCCGGCCGTTATCCATAACGACAATTTGATCCGATAGCGAAAAAGCCTCATCCTGCCCGTGCGTCACCTGAATAAACGTCATGCCAAACTGCTTTTGCAGCCGGCGGAGTTCGCCCCTGGTTTTGACCCGCAGGTTTTCATCCAGTGCGCTTAAGGGCTCATCCAACAGCAGCACTTGGGGGCGCGTCACCAGAGCCCTTGCCAGAGCTGCCCGCTGCTGCTGCCCACCGCTGAGCTTGGCAGGCTTGCGATCGGCAAACTTACTCAATCCCACAATTTCGATCATTTCATTAACGCGCTGGCTGCGTTCTGCCTTAGGCACATTCCGCATCTTCAACCCAAACTCCACGTTTTCCCAAACTGTTTTGTGGGGAAACAGCGCATAGCTTTGAAACATCATGGCTGAGTTGCGCTTGGCTGGCGGCAGATCATTGACCCGGCGATCGCCAATTAAAATATCTCCGCTGGTTGCATCCTCATGTCCAGCAATCATCCGCAGCGTTGTGGTTTTGCCGCAGCCACTCGGCCCCAAAAGACAGGTATACGATCCAGGCGAAATCTCCAGGTTGATATTTTCAACCGCCACAAACGAACCGTACTTCTTTGTAACCGATCGCAGCGTTACTCCAGCAGTTTGGGAAGCCAATTCCTGCTGAATATTGCTTGCATCTGACTCCGGAGCCACTCTGACTTCAGGGATAGAGGTAGAAACGGGTGAGTTCATAGGAGAGAAGGGTTAATGAAAACATTCTGAAAAGGTGAAAACCGTTGAATGAAGAGCGGCAGCCAGGAATGAAAGTCGGCCTTATCTAGCTAGATTATTCAATGCACCCCGGCAAAATCTATAGAAATCTATAGCAACTTAAGGAAAATCAATAACAGAATCTATGACTAGTAACAGTACATAGGCATTGCCAACAAAAATTGTGGCTTCGGATACATTATGACGTTGCAGCAGCAAAAACTCTTTTCCTC
>DATNOY010000152.1:0-3483 GCA_036703495.1 Coleofasciculaceae cyanobacterium | reverse complement strand
CAGCCACTTGGGGGGCAGCAATGCCAACCCCATTGGAACTAACCAGCGTTGCCATGAGATTATCAATCAGCGCTTGTACTGAGCGATCGTGAACGTTGGCAATGGGTTGAGCAATTTGACGCAGAACGGGATTGCCGAGCTGAGAAATAGTTAGAGTGTCAGGCATAAGATGCCGCCGAGCGGAAGTAGAAGTTCTATATTGAATTTAGCTTACGCAGCGAAAAGAATCTGGTAGCCATCGACTCTAAGCTTCTTTATGAACAGCGCTAAACAGGACTTGAGTGCGATCGTTTTGGCAGGTGGGTTAAGCACTCGCATGGGGCAAGATAAGGCCTTGCTTGCGATCGCAGGGACTCCCTTAATTCAACAGATTTGTCAGATTGCCCTGCAATGTACTGAGCAGGTTTATATCGTAAGTCCCTGGGTGGAGCGCTATCAAGCCCTGGTTGATCCCCGAGTGCAGTTCATTCAAGAACTGCCGCTCCCTGGAGCAGCCCATTCTCAGACTCCGCTGAAAGGCTTTGCCCAAGGGTTAGCCTGCATCCAAACAGAATGGGTGCTGCTGCTGGCCTGTGATTTACCTCATCTCAAGGCAGAAGTGTTACAAGCTTGGGCGGCTGAACTACAAAGCGCTAATGAAAAGACGATCGCCCTTTTACCCAAAAATCCAGAGGGTTGGTGGGAGCCATTGTGCGGTTTTTATCGCAAGAATTGTCTGCCCAGTTTAGAGGCTAATTATGCCGGTGGTGGGCGATCGTTTCAAGGTTGGTTAGTCGACCAATCCATCCAAGAATTAGTGGTGCCTGATCCCAGTCTGCTGTTTAATTGCAATACTTTAGAGGATCTAAGAACTTTAGAATCGGAGCAGCTTTAATCCAGGTTCAAGTTGCTCAAGTCTCATAGATTTCTAGGGGTAATCCATCCGGATCTTTGAAAAAAGTAAACCGCTTCCCAGTTAATTCATCTAAACGAATCGGCTCTGTTTCCACTCCTTGAAGCTGCAAATCAGCAACCGCTTGCTCAAGATCAGCGACTGCAAACGATAAGTGCCTCAACCCACAAGCTTCAGGTCTGCCGGGTCTGGGCGGGGGGTCAGGAAACGAGAATAGCTCGATTGCATCCTTCTCTCCCACCTGCAAATCGAGTTTGTAAGAATTTCGGGCTGCCCGAAAGGTTTCTTGAATGACCGGAAATCCCAAGATCTCTACATAGAAATGCTTGGATTTCTCATAGTTTGAGCAGATGATGGCCACATGATGAAAGCCTTGAGTTTGCATAGAATCCAGCAGGTTCGCGTACTCTTACACCTTAGCTTCCCTGATATTGCACCCGGTAGATCCGCCCATTCGCTTCTTCGGTGAACAGCAGGCTACCATCCGGCAGAGCCAACAGGCCCACAGGACGACCCCAGGTGGTGGGCACAGATGGCTCTGTTAAGAATCCGGTGACAAAATCCTCGTATTGTCCGGTCGGGCGGTTATCTGCGCCAAACGGCACAAACACAATTTTGTAGCCTGTGCCCTGGTTGCGGTTCCAAGAGCCTCTAAACGCTACAAACGCCCCATGGCGATAGCGTTCTGGGAAGGTTTTGCCTTCGTAAAACTGCACGCCCAAAGCAGCCGAGTGGGCCTGAAACAGCACATCTGGCGTTAGCGTCTGGGCTGCAAGCTGTGGATTGCGACTGCGGCCATTATCGACCTGACGCGGATCAAGGCGATCGCGAGTCAGATAGGCATAAGGCCAGCCATAAAATCCGCCCTGCTGCACCCGCGTCAAATAATCTGGCACCAAGTCATCTCCCAGTCCATCCCGCTCATTCACCGTAGCGTATAGCTCGCCCGTTGCGGGCTGAATGGCCAAACCCACGGGATTGCGTAATCCCGCAGCAAAGGTCTGCTGATTGGAGCCGTCCAGATTCATCACCTGCACCGAGGCTCGCGGCAGTTCCTCCGCTTCGACATTAGAGCGCGAACCGACCGAGACATACAGCCTTTTTCCATCGGGAGCAGCAATCACATTGCGCGTCCAATGCTGGTTATAGCCGCCACCCGGCAGAGCGGCAATCTTCTCACCGCTTCCAGACAGCTGCTGCTGACCGGATTGGTAGGGGAACCGCAGCACCGCATCGGTGTTGCCCAAGAAGAAATAATTGCCTGCAAACGCCATGCCAAACGGAATATTTAGCCCGTTGGCGGCTGTTGCAAACGGTTGGTTGACCTCGGCAACGCCATCCCGGTTGCGATCGCTCAACAACCGAATCTGGTTCTGCCGCGTTTCCGTCACCAGCACCTCGCCCGACGGAGTTAGCGCCAGCCAGCGAGGGCGATCTAAGCCTTCTGCAAATACATTGACCGTAAATCCTGCCGGAACCTTTAGGACAGGGTTAGCCGGAATTCCTACAACATTAGGCGGTTTGGAAGCGCTATCTGTGGCAAAAGGCTGAGGCAAATCCGCCAGCGTGATCCGCATCGGCGTCGGCGACAGCGGCTCTGTACGAATTAAATCTTTAGGGGGAATCGCTGGACTGCTTGCCGAACTAGGGGTTGGGCTGGCTGCGATGGTGGCAGCGGTGGAAGCAGGGGCTTGAGGAGAAACGGTGGAGATGGGGCTACAGGCTGCCGCCAAAATTGAGAGAAGAGCGATGGATGAGAGCGATCGCATAAGCACAACACCACCTGAGTTTGTTAAATCAGTTTTTTGCCAAAGCTGCTGCGAGATGTTCCGCACGTTTTTAGGGTTTGCACCCTTTTAGGGATAGCAAACTCTACTCAAGGCTGACTTCAACCGCAGGTTGGACTTTGCGGCAGGATTTACCGCTCTAGCAGAGGCGATCGCTCTGTCTTTCTTTAAAGTTTGGGATCTCTCAATTTAGGATCTCTCAATTTAGAAATCCTAAATCTAGGCTGCGACTAACTCAGACGGGCGAGTGGGCTGTGCCTCCTCCATCAGCGGATCAGACATTTCGACGGGTACGCCATCTTGAGCGATAGACGGTAGCTTGCCGCCTTTTTGCACCAGATTACCGACCATTGCCATCATGGCTTCTACCTTGCGGGTGCGCCATTCATCCACTAGAGCTGTCACCTCGGCATAGGGCAAGCGTCGGTGTAAGGCTTCTAGCAAATAAGCCGCATGTCCCTCTTCATCTTTTGCAATGCTAATCAACCCTTTCTTGAGGTTGGCGCTTGCTGCATCTGTATCCGGCAGCGCATTGGCCATGCGGGCAAAATCCTTGCAGGCATCTAGCTCCAGAATGTGCGTACTGGCAAAAAACACTATCCAATCCATCGCCTGCGGAGAGAGGTCAGACTGGGTATAGCCCCGGAAGTAGGACTCCAAGAAGGGACTCCGACGACGCTCATCCGGTTTACCCTCTGGATGCTCTTTGGGGAGGGCCTTGAAATCAATCACTTGCTTATTGAGCTGTTTCAAGGCGTGGGCAAAAATTTGGCCGTGGCGCTGCTCGTCTTGGGCATGGCGCTC
>DATNOY010000151.1:0-7470 GCA_036703495.1 Coleofasciculaceae cyanobacterium | reverse complement strand
CATTGTTGAAGATCTCGACGTCCGCTAAAATTCCATCCCAACTGTCAACATACAGCCCCATAATGCCGGCGTGATGCACATAGTTGTGATGCACCGTTCCCTGCTGGCTGGCTCCTTTAATATCAATACCTTCCTTCTTCGTGTCATAGACCAAGTTATAGGCCACTTCAAACTGTTCTACGCTACCTAGCGAAATTCCTTCATGGGGAGCCTCTCCAAAATCCTCTGGATAAGATGCAGGCATCATCTCGCGCGTATTGGCATTCGTCACCGTATTGCCTACTACCTTGACATGGTGACTTTCCCAAACGCCAATTCCCGGAGAAAACGTTTTTTCCGTTTTGTTGTTAGATAGCTGAATATGATGGCTGCCTCTAACCGTGAATCCTGAATGATGAGAATTGATAATTTCTAAATTTCTAACCTGAATATAGCTGACATTCTCCAGTTGAAATGTGCCCTGATCATGCCAAAAAGGAGGCTGACGGGTTGGTGCTCCTGGCCCAACTGCTATGGCGTCAAAAATTACCCGCTCTCCCGGATAAGCCGCATAGAGAATCCAGGCGTTTTCGGTTCCTGAATGGTTGGCGCGAATCTGTTGCGTTATGGGATATCGTCCTGCCCGGATATAAACTGTTTCACCGGCCTTTAAAACTGCCGCCGCATGCTGAATTGTTGCCCAAGGATGGGCGATCGTTCCGGCGTTGGTATCGCTGCCATTAGGCGCGACATAAAAAACTGGGCGATCGGCTTCAAAACTACGTCCTGGTTTTAGCCAGCTATCGCAACTGACCACAACAAGAAACATCAGCAGCGGTAGCACCATCCACAAAAAAATTGAACGTCTCATGATAAGGTTCATGCTGGCTTGAATCTGAGATTCAGGTAAAGCAGTCAAGTACACTATCCAATTCTTCCATCTCCATTTTGCTGAAACTGTCTTTTACCATGAAGTTGATATGAAAGTTGCCAATCTTGGATAAAGCTCGCTGACTTGTCCCAGTCTTTCACTGATCATGCGCACCCAGGATGGCGGACTTTTTCTCTCAGGCGGTAGTCTCTGGCTATCTACTTATATAGTCCAAACTGGGTGCGTCCCAGTTTTGTAGGTGGCGAAGCCCGCGCCACCTACAAAACAAAATACAGAACTGGAATGCACCCGTCCAGACTCTGCCTATGATTTGTTTTCAGGAGGGAATGAAAATAAACGCTAAGATGGAGCCATACAATTTAATCCGGTGAGCAAAGATGGTTACGCTCCGCACCCCTGCTCTCTACAGCAACCCCGCTCTCCGTGAGGAACTCCTCAGTCAGAAACCACACATTATCGCGCCTAGAATCAATGAATCTCTCTTAAATTGGATAGAAGCCACAGGGCGCTTTAAGGCGTATGAGCCGGTTGAAATTCCCTATGATGATGTAGCGGCAGTAGAACTAGATGAAATCTTGGGAGGCACAGTTGATGAGCCCGAAGAGGAAGATTGGGATATGGACGACTAACCTCTAGAGACTGTTATCTCTAAATATTTCTAAAAACCGGTTTCCTCCAGCGCTTTCTCTATAGCGGTTCGCACTGGGTTAAGTCCAGATTATTTGTTAAAAGCCCTGCGAGGCTTTTAACAAATAATCTGGATCTGACTCTGTTGAAAATTGCTATACACTTTGAAAGTGCTGGGAAGGGCAGCCGGTTTTTTGTCGGATCTACAATTCCTGCAATCAAGCAGACCTTTAGGCGCGAGCATTAAAAGCCGCATAGGGATTGAGGGGGGGCGAGTCCCAGCTGGCATACCAGTTGGCAAGATGCGGGCGAAGCTGAGCCGCCAGTGCAAAATATTGATCCCGATCGGCAGCTGCACTAAGCTGTGCGGCAATTTCTTGTCCGATCGCCTGCAAATCAAATCCAGTCGGTTGCCCGTGCTGGAGAACGACCTTGCCATTCACCAGAACGGTGTCTACGTCCGCCGCACGGGCGCGCATGAGCATCACATGCAGCGGATTCGCTTCTGGTGCCATCCAGGGCCAGGTGAGGCGATCGCAATTGACCAGCACCAGATCAGCCTTATAGCCTGGTGCAATTTTTCCCAGCGTCGGCTGCATCAACAGCTTGGCACCTCCCACCGTAGCCATCTGCAAAATATCGGCAAAGGTAGGCGCAGGCGTATTGATCTGAGGAGTGCGATGCAGCCTGGCCGCTAAGCGAATTTCGGCCCACATATCCTCATCATCCCCCAGTGCCGTACCGTCCATGCCGAGTCCCACCGTTACCCCTGCCTGCAGCATCTGATTCAGAGGCGCAACCCCAGCCCGCAGCCGCAGGTTAGAACTAGGATTATGGCTGACTGATGCGCCCGTTGCCGCCATAATCTCGATATCCGCTTCGCTGAGCCAGACGCCATGGGCGATGGAAAAGCGGGGGCTCAAAACACCTAACGCATGCAGATGCGCTACCACTGATTTACCATAACAGCGCGGCCCCACCAGCTTTTCGTAGAATGATTCCACCGCATGGGTTTGGACTCCTGTATTCAGGCGTTCGGCGGTTTCAACAATCTGCACCAGCAGGTCATCATCCACCCACTGAGGTCCAGGCGGGCCAAACCAGACCTGAATGTGGGGATGCGACTGATAGCGGCCAACCAAATCGCTGATCACTGCCAGATACTCTGCTGGCGCGAGGGTTTGCTGCAGCGGCACCAAAGCTTGAACTTGCTGACGCAATGCTGCAGGCAGGCTGGCGAGAAATGCTGCATCTTCGCCTTTGCCATGCACCAAAAAGCTGGTGTAGCTGGCACCCGGAGCCAAAGCCACCCGCAAACCCGCCTGCTCATAAGCCTGAAGCCGACCCTGGAGGCTGGCCAAACTCTCCTCAGGCGTTCCGGAAATGCTGACAACATCCAACACAGTTGTCACTCCGCTCTGCAACAAGGCCGCAGCACTCAACAGGGTCTTTAAGGTGGGGTCTTGCGATCGCAAGGCGATATTGGAGAACAGCCAGAGTTCTAAAAAATCATCGTCTACGCCTTGTAAGGAATTGGGCACGCCGTTGCTGTGATGATGGGCGTTAATCAGCCCTGGGAGCACCGCAACCTGGGGCGATCCATAAACGGCAGCAGCAGGATATTGAACCCGCAGGTCATCCCAGTTACCCAGTTCCAGAATCGTGTCGTCTTCAAAGGCGATCGCGCCATCGCGGATCGGGGCATCCCCTGCAAAAATCCAACGGCCTCGCACCAGTTTCACATCGCTCATAGTTTCATCTTGCTGATCAGGGCTGTTTTCAGGTCAGAGAATGCCGCAAACCTTGGCTAATGACGACAGTTCTGACAATAGAAAGGATGACACTGGCTGTGATCTAACCAGCCGTCGTAGAAGCCTTTGACATAGGGAAAAACGGCCTGGGCTAACTGACGACGACGGGCTTCCTCGGGCGTCAACGGCACCCGCAACGAGTCCGCCAGCTCCTCTAAGACTGCCGCTTTATCCACCTTAGTGAACTTGCCGTCTTGAAGAATTACTTCTCCTGCCACCATGACCGTCTTGACGCCCGTAGTGCGGCTACGCTGGATCACGGCATCTATCACCGAGATATCTGGATCGAGATAGGGATAGGCAATATGCTGCCAGTCCATCACCACTATATCAGCGGACTTGCCTACTTCTAGCGTGCCCACCTCTGCCGCAAACCCCGTCGTTTTTGCCCCATGTGCTGTGGCCATCTGAAATACCTGGGGAGCCGTCGGTACCCGCTCATCCATACCCGGCACCCGATGCAGGTTTAACACCAATCGCATTTCCTGGAGCATGTCGCGATCGTCGTTAATGCCCGCCTCATCTAGCCCTATGCCCACCGTCACCCCACGTTTGGCGTAATGGTTGAGGGGGGCAATGCCACTTTGCAGCCGCAGATTAGAACTGGCATTGTGGCAAATCATGGTGCCTGTTTCTGCAACTAGCTCAATATCTGCCTCCGTCAGCCAAACGCCATGTCCCAGCGTCAGGTGAGGCCCCAGAAACCCCCGATCGTAGAGATACCGTACGGCAGTTTTGCCCGTACGTTTGTAGGCATAAGCTTTTTGGTAAGGGGTTTCTAGCAGGTGCATATGCATGCCAACTCCATATTGCTGGGCATAGCTCTGCAAAGCATCCAGGGCGGCATCCGAACACCAGTGCAGATTAGCAGGAGATAGCTGAATGCGGATGCGTCCCCCTTGGTTGCGATCCCACCGTTGCCAGAGGTGCTCAAATAAATCTAGATAATCTTGCGCGGGTAGATCCTGCGCTTTCAGGATGGCTGCCACTTCAGGGGCGATCGCTG
Source organism: Coleofasciculaceae cyanobacterium (assembly GCA_036703495.1). GTDB lineage: Bacteria > Cyanobacteriota > Cyanobacteriia > Elainellales > Elainellaceae > Drouetiella. Next base: position 3,155 of record DATNOY010000151.1, on the reverse strand, counting down.
CTGGCAGTCTCTTAACAAATTCCTCATTCGCTTCATAGACAAAATGGTTTTGATCTCGAACAGCAAAGCAGTAGGAAACCCGCATCCCAATCTCGTCATAGGCCTTCAGCACTTGCTCAGCCACGCCCGGCCAGGTAGAGGAGGGTCCCGGCCGCCAGCCATGAATATGCTGCACGGTGGTAATCCCCGACTCAATCATCTCAAAGGCTGAGTAGAGGGTATCCAGATAAAGATCAACGTTGCGAGCGGCTAAACGACTAGCAAACCACAGCTCCAGGGGATAGTCGGGTGAACCCAGTTGAAACGGCGTTAACCCCACATGATGATGGCTGTTGATAAAACCGGGCATGACGATGTGATCAGGAGAGCCAATCACCTGATCCGGCTGATATTGGGCCGCCAGCTCCTCATAGGTGCCAATGGCGACAATTTTGCCATCTTGTTGAAAAACAGCACCCTGATCAATAATTTCCACCTCAGTGTGGCTAAGGGCTTTACAAATGACAGACTTACCTCGAATGAGCGAGGATGACACAGATTTTCCTCCCCTCTATAAATTCAAATCAGGATTGCAGGATCTTGAATAGAGATATTGATACGAACCGTGAGTAGACAACGGTTCATCCATCAGAAATCATTAACAAAAATAATTAATGAAAATAATAGTATGTCATGCGACGGAAAAGTTTTGAACCGGCAGCAGCGGCAATTAGGATCATCCAGTAAAACGAACCGCGATCGCTTCTACCAAACTCACGGAACAGCTGCGCACGCTGCCATTTCGGCCGGATTTACCGCACAGGATACCCATCTATCTAGCTCAGTCATTTTCTGTCACTCACAGGGCTTCTAAAGTCTTCAGGGACATTGCGCTAGCATCTTCAAGATGCCTCTCCTCAAGGCTTTAGCCACGCCAAGCTAAACTGTCTTTAACGTAAAGACTTTTAGGATACAAATTTGTATCACGTGTAACAATTTTTACCTTTGAATTGGATTAAATAAATCTTTGAAACAGTGAATTGCGAATTGTGAATTGCGATCGTTCCAGGATGACGGCAAACACTAGAATTAAAGCCGCCGCAATATTGCAGCCTAATTCTGCTAATCTTTGGTTAATTTGCAAGTTTTAGAGCAATTCAACTTCAGCATGACTCGTTGAAAAGGTGTCAGATGACTTTAACCGATTCTAGTCTTCAGCCGACTCAAGCGATCAACTTTCAGCTTGATCACCCGGCTCCCGGAAATTTGGATGTCCAATGGATTCATGGATCCATCTCTTCAAAACACAATCAAGATCCAGATATTCAGGTGCATGCCTACAACGAGCACACCTACATCTTGCGCCAGAACATGGCAGTTCATGCGGAAGCGCCCTTCATCTATCTCTTGTTTGGCAACGATCGCGCCATGCTGTTAGATACAGGGGCAACGGAGTTTGCCGAGTTTTTTCCCTTGCGAAAAACGGTCGATCAATTGATCGAACAGTGGTTATCTCAGCATCCTCGATCCGTCTACCCGCTGGTGGTTGCCCATACTCATTTGCATCTCGATCACATTGAAGCCGACTCTCAGTTTTTCGATCGCCCGCATACCGAAATTGTCGGCTTGAGTCTGGCGGAAACGCAGGAATTCTATGGGTTTACTGATTGGCCCCAGGAGATCGTTGAGTTTGACTTGGGAGGACGTGTCCTGAAAGTAATTGCCACTCCAGGACATGAAGAAGCAGAAGTTTCCATCTATGATCCCTACACGCAAATTCTAGTCACTGGAGATATTTTTTACCCCGGTCGGCTTTACGTGCGGGACTGGGAAGCTTTTACCGAAAGCATCGATCGCCTGATTGGCTTTGCCGAAACTTATCCGATTACGCATGTTATGGGTTGCCATATTGAAATGACCCGGACTCCCGGCAAGGATTACAAAATTCGTACCACTTACCAACCTGATGAACCACCGCTGCAAATGACGGTAGCACAGCTCAAAGCCGTACGGGAGGCAATTGATACGATCAACGCCCGTTCTGGAGTCCATGTGTTTAACGATTTTATTATCTATAACGGGATTCCAGAAGGATATTTTGGGGACGATCTAGATGGGGCGCTGGTGTCCTATCTGGCTCGAAATCAAGAAGGCTACCGCCGCCACAAGAAATCGGCTCAATGAGAGCGATCGCATCTCAATTTTTACCACTGGAGAATTCATGTCCCACACTCCCCGTCTTTTCCTCAAGCGTCGCTCTCTGCTGCGGGGCATGCTTGCCGCTAGCGCTTTTGCAGCCACGGCTCGGTATGGCACCGGCTGCACTTCCACGCCTCCATCAAGTCCGACGGACTCGGCAGCTGCGCCCAAGGATGAAAAAATTACCATCGGCTTCATCTATGTTGGACCTAAAGATGACTATGGGTACAACCAGGCCCATGCAGAAGGCGCTAAGGCACTGGCGGCGCTGCCCTGGGTGAAGCTAGTGGAGGAAGCCAGCGTTCCTGAAACCACCGCCGTTGAAGAAACGATGCGCAACATGATTGAGCAAGACGGAGCAAAAGTTATCTTTCCCACCTCCTGGGGATATTTTGATCCCCATAGCCTCAAGATTGCCCGCGCCTATCCTGAGGTGCAGCTATTTCATCCCAACCAGCCTTACAAAGACAGCTATCCCAAAAATGTCGGCTCTTACTTCGCCTCCCTGATGGAGCCTGCCTATTTAGCTGGCATCGTTGCAGCCCACATGTCAAAAACAGGCAAGTTAGGATTCGTCGTACCGAAGCCGATTCCGCTGGTCTTGCGGGAGGTCAACAGTTTTGCCTTGGGCGCTCGCAGCGTCAAACCCGATATCACCGTACAAACGATTTTCACGGGCGACTGGTCATTACCGATTAAAGAAGCTGAAGCCACCAACAGCCTGGTAGACCAAAATGCCGATGTGATTATTAGCCGGGTGGATAATCAGAAGGTGGTGATTAGCACTGCCGAGACGCGAGGCGTGTTCTCTTGTGGCTATCACATTGACCAATCGATCATTGCGCCCAAAGGCTATCTGACTGGCGTAGAGTGGAACTGGGTAAAAATCTACTCGATGTATGCTGAAATGGTTCATGCTGGCAAAACGCTGATGAATGGCGGGATTCCACCGGTGCTGGAAGGCGGATTCAAAGATA
>DATNOY010000150.1:0-10217 GCA_036703495.1 Coleofasciculaceae cyanobacterium | reverse complement strand
GGTCGCTTGGAAGATATGGCAAATCCTTATCTTGGCTTTACAACTATCTTTAGCTTGGGAGTTGGAGCAGCAACTTTTAGTCTCCTGGGCTGGCAATCGTCTTCTCGCAAATTGAACCAAGCTGAGGAGAAGATTGCAGCTCTGAAGCAACAATTACAAGAAAAAGAAGCCTTACTGGAACACCTCAAGTTTTCTGAGACAAGACTGCAAGCTGCGGGATTAAACCTTTTTCTTGAACCTGAAACAGTTATGTCTCAGTCAGCGCCAATGCCATCCTTGAAGGTACAACCTGCTCAAGCAGAACGTCAACCTCACACTTTCCCTAACACCAGCAACAATCATCAAACTGAATCTCAAATAGCACTTGTTGCTAATCAGAAACTGCCGATGCAATCCTTCGTTCAGGATGCTCATAATCTACATGACACAACTCAGATTGAAGGACTGCTTGCTCATCTGAAGCAGGTTATGAGTCAAATTGAAAAGCTGCAAACTTCACAAACCCACAAGGCTGTTTAAATTTATTTAATCAAAAGATTTTAGGCAGTTATTTCCTGAAGTTCGGTTGCCTGAATTTTCTGTGAAGCGACTGACTGCAGCGCGAGTATTTTTCTGGATTTTAATAATTTAATACACTTTGCTTAACCCTTTCTCACATAATCAGTCTCTTACCCAGTTAGGTTAAAGCATTTTTCACGGAATCATGAGAAATGCAATCATCTAATGGATATTTGGCTAATGCGCACATTTTGATTATTTCATTCTATCACTGTTCTTTTCGCGAAATCCAAGATCGATCGATTTAACTTTATCGGGAATTACTTCTAAATGTGGTTTTTTGAAAACGGTTGATTATTAGATCTTTTTAGATCTAATAATCGATCTCCACTTTGGGAAGAATTTTGAATTTGCTCTCTAACAATATCTTAGTCATGAACAGGGTCATTCAAAAAATTGTTCAACCAAAATTGATTAGAAATATCGCATGGGGAAGTTATTTGAGTGTTGGATTGCTGAGTAGCTCATTAACAATATTGACAACTGTCTCTTCCCCCCCAGCCTTTGCTCAACGCATGCCAACTTCTGTCCGAGAAGCGTATACGTCATTAAACCGAGGATGGGTAAACCAGGCGATTTCAATCTTTGAACAAGCAACTCAGCAATATCCGCAATTATTGGAAGCACGGTTGGGACTAGCGATCGCTTACCGGCGTGCCGGACGGGATGCTGACTCATTTCAAGCCTACGAACAAGTGTTGACGATTGATCCTAATAACCGTTTGGCTCTTTTGAGTTTAGGCACATTAGGGGGATATCGGGCTGAATGGCAAGAGCGTGGCATTGCAGCGCTGACCAACCTACTTCAAAAAGCACCTGATGATGTGGAGGCGCGCACTCAGCGGGCCTTGCTTTATGTTTACCAAGGACAATTTGATGCTGCCATTCAAGACTATGAGCTGATCTTGCAAAAAAATCCTGAACCAGAAGCCATCGCTGGAGCAGCGCAAGCTTATGCTTACACCCGCAACTATGAGCAGAGCCTTGCTCTGTTCGATCGCTATCGTCAGGCAGGAGGAACGCTGCAAGGAGATGCAGCCACCGCTTATGCCAGAGTGCTAAGAGAAACTGGGAACCCAACTGCAGCGATTCAGTCCTTAAACGCGCCACTGCGGCAACAATCGACGCTAACTGGCCCAGTTCTGCGGATGCGAGCAGAACAAGCTATGAATTACGCTGCCCTTGGCCAGCTGAATCAAGCAACAGTGATGCTAGAACCGCTGCGCGGTCGAGCAGATGCTCGCATGGTATTGGGACGGACTTTGATTGCGATCGGGCGTAACAGCAACAATCAAGCCTTTTTAGACGAGGGCATTGCCTTGTTTAAGTCTGTGGCAGCAGGAGCATCTGGATCGACAGTTGTGAAGCAAGAGCTTGCTGACGTATTAGCCAACTTTCCTGCCTCACAAATGACTGCCCTAGAGGTTTATCGACAACTCGCCCAGCAACAGCCAGAAAATCTGGGTTTGCAGACTCAGATTGCTGTGTTGGAGTATGAAACGGGACAATTATCAGAGGCAGATCTACTGAAGCATCTGGCGCAGATGTTACAGCCGATTCCTTCTGATCAGGCCCAGCAAAAATTGATTGTTCAGGCATTGGGTCGGCTCAAGACGCCCAGTCCGCTCCTCTTACCGCTCTATGAAAACATGGTGCGGGCAGGCATGACGGAGCCGATGCTGTACTTCCGCATTGCCGAAATGTATCTTCGTCAACGAAATTACTCAACGGCCCGCTTGGTGATTACGGCTTACCAAAAGACTCCTCTTGGCAAAACTGACCTAACAGCCGAACTCGTCCTTGCTGGCATCGATCAACGGCAAGGGAACCTAGATGCCAGCGATCGCCGCTATCACAGCATTATTGAGAGTGACCCCAAGGATAAAGGCATTTTAACGGGTGCTCTGCAAGGATTAGCCGGAATTTATCAGACGCAAGGGAAATTCAAAGACGCACTGGTTCTTTACAATCGGGTAATTGCCTTAAATCCTAACGATGCGGATAAGCAACTCGGACTGGTGAGTTTGCAATACCAGGCTAAGATCTTGTCTCAAGCAGAGGCAGAAGCTATCTTAAATCGCTGGCTCATGTCTCAAACGACGATCACTCCTCCGCCCGAGCTGTACAGTTTGGTGGCGGCTCTTCCGGCCAATCCGGTCCGTGAGTTGCTCTACCGCAGTCTTCTGCAAGTTGATCCCAACAATATGCCCGTCCAGACCCGTTTGGTTGAGGTGATGGTGAAGCAGAATCAGACAGCGGCCCAGTCCTACATTGACCAGTTAATTGCCCATAACCCAGATAATCTGGACGTTTATTTTCTTCAGGGTCAGATCGCCCAGCAAACCGGCAACCTCAGTCAGTCAGCAGCAGCCTATGAGGAAATCCTGAAGCGGCAACCCCAGAACGTGGACGCGTTGGCAGCCTTGGGTGGCGTGCGCTTTCAGCAGCGACGCTATCAAGCCGCAATTGATCTATATAGTCAAATCCTGGCGATTCAACCGGATCATGCGATCGCGCGATCGGCTTTATCCAGCTTGGAAAATATAGGACGCTACCCCAGACGTATTGAGGCGCTGCGACGCGTGCAGCAGGTAGAGGAAGCTGAGCCAGTTATTGTACCTAATTTCAACCGCTTACCGCCTCAACAACCGCAAGTCGAATTTTTGCCCCAAGGTAATACGTCTCTGCCCTGGACTAGCCCTTAACGCTGTTTTGATTCCAGCGTTCGACACTTGATCAGAAATTTAAGGCAAAGCACAAATTTTTCAAGCCCAACCTTTGAGCTTTCCCATTGCTATACCTTGAATAATAACCGACTCTTCTACTAATCCTTCCACTAGTTTTTCTAGACTATTAGTTTGTTCTGTCCATCATTATCCTATACAGATTCATCTTATGTTTCGTATTTGGTTAGCTTCTTCAATTCACAGGTTTCGAAAATGGCGTAATCTTCTATTGATTATGCTATTCTGCCTCAGTGGTCTCAGCTTTAGTTTCCTTCCAACTCGGGTACAAGCGCAGAGCGCTAATCGTGATGTCAAGCAAGCAGAAGATCAGGTAATCCGAGAGTTTGCGCTGCCTCAACTACCTGCCCAACCGCCAATCTATCAGCCAGAGCCTGCCTACACAGAGCCGACTTATAGTGAACCTACTTATAGTGAACCTGCCTCCAGTGATCCTACTCCAGCGCCAGCTGCTGCTCCAACATCAGCTGCTACCGCACCCCCGGCAGCACCTCCTATAGCTCAACAGCCTGCCTCTAAAAAGTCGCTGGAACCTGTCCAAGCAGTTAAACCTAGCCAATACACCTGGAAATTTAATCAGAGCCCCCTGACGGGCAATCGCTTGCGACTGGAAGGAGTTTATCCTAAGGTACAACTTGGTTTCACGAAACCCCGCAATTGGCAAATTAAATCAGCAAAAGCGATCGTCCGGTTCCGACAATCTCCAGCCTTGTTGGGCAAGCGCTCTAACTTGATGCTGCGGATGAATGATACGAGCATTGGCAGCAAGCCCCTCGATCGCACTAACTCAGACATCGGACAGGCAGAATTCGACATTCCTGCGAACCTGATCTACGACCAGAATGCGCTGACTATTCTGGCAGAACAGCAAACCGCAGAGGATTGCACCAACCCAAACAATCCCAGCCTGTGGACAGAAATCTTACCCGAGTCCAGGCTGCTTTTTAATTACGTACCCCAGCCGGTTTCGATGAACTTCAGCCGCTATCCATACCCAATTGTGGATGAGTTTAGCTTGGAGCCAAATCAGATTGCCTATCTGCGCCCTAAAACTGTTAGCTCTAACTGGCTAACGGCAACGAGTCGCTTTCAAGCTGAGATGGGTCGCTCAATCAATTCTCGGTTGCTCAAGACCCGAATGATAGAGAGTCTAGAGGATGCTAAATCAGAAGAACGGCTAATTGTCATTGGCACTCCTGCCGATCAGCCTATTTTATCTACGCTGTCGCTGCCGTACCCACTGAAGAAAGGACGCCTCTTGGATGGCAAAGGGCAACCTTTGCCTAATGATGTTGGAGTATTAATGCTCACTACTTCCAAAGACAAAGGCACACCCGTTTTAATTGCTACGGGTAACGCCCCAGAGGGCGTCAGCAAAGCTGTACAGTTTTTAGTGCAACCCCAAGATCGCCAACTTGGCACTGGGCAAGCTTTAACCGTAAATAGTTTAGAAGAACTGCCTTCTCCTGCTCCGCGAGCTTGGACAGGCTACCTACCAACTGAAAACAAGTTCAATCTAAGTGCGCTGGTCACCCTTGATCGCCAGCCCTTTGATGACACCACCGTGCGAGGCAGCAAGGCTCCGCCTGTGCAAATTCCCTTCCGCGCTTTACCAGACGACCGGATTTTGCGGGGCAGCACTATGACGCTGCACTACAGCCACAGTCCTCAAATCAATCCCAAAACCTCTGCGGTTGAAGTAACGCTGGATGATATTGCTCTAGGCGCAAAACAACTCAATGCTAATGGAGGAGATGGCAAGCTTACGGTTAACCTACCTGATAACTTGGTTAAACCGACCTCAATGATCAATGTGCGATTTTTACTGCAACCTCAAGAAGGCGGCGTATGCGGCTTAGAAGCTGATCAGCAGCTTTGGGGGACTGTGCATAGCGACAGTAGTTTTAACCTAGTGCACAACAACGTATTTCACTTGCCTGACTTGAAGCTGTTGACCGCCGGATATCCTCTAGCTGAACCTCAAGACCTTTCGACAACAGCCATTGCCCTACCTAACCAACCCACTAAGGCAGAACTGCAAACCCTACTAAATTTCAGTGAACGGTTAGGACGCATCAGTGAATCGAATTCAGTGAAGCTACAGGCTTATGTTGCCAGTGACCTGAATGAAACCGTGAAGAGTGAGCAGCATATTGTGGCAATTGGCACTCGCGATCGCTTACCACTCCCCGAAGCCATGAAAAACAAGGGCTTTGATCTAGGTTCAGCCTTACTACGGCAGTTGGGTGGCAGTAGTGTTCAGGCGCTTCCTGATCAAGAAGGAGTAGTTAAGTCTGTGCTTTCACCTTGGAATCAGGAGCGACTGCTGATTGCCTTGACGGCACAAACTGAACAAGGTTTGAAAGACGTTCAAGATCTGTTGAAAATCGATCGCTTGTTTGGGCAACTTCAGGGTGATACCACAGTGATTAGCCGTAATACTGCTAACCCTTCTCCCTACGACTCAGATGGTTACAACCTGCAGTTCTTCCAGCAAGCTCCGAGCCAACAAACGGTTGCTCATACCAATGTCCTGAATCGGATTGTCATGTTCTTTCAAGACAACTGGTGGTTGATCCCAATTACAACAATCTTGATAGGGCTATTGCTCTATGGTTTTTCACAAATCTATCTCAATCGTGTGTCCGACTCAGGAGGAATCAGATAATGCGGAGTTCACAAGTGCAGTCCCATTCACCCTCTTATCGACCTTCCTGGGTAGCGCGCTGTTTTTTCAACCTGCCATCCCAATTTGAGCAACTGTTCCCCTGGGCAGGAAAATGGCAACTTTTCTGGATTGTCCTTCTGTTGATTCTGCTGTCTGTGCCACTGATCATCACCCCATTGACGGTTTGGCAGCAGGGCATTGTAGGACTAGTTTTAATCATCATTGGTTCGTTGATTGTACGATCGGAGCAACACCATAGCAATGTCCAAACAGATCGTCATTTCCACGTGTTCCTGGCGTGGTTGAGCATTATTACAACGCTGCGCTATCTCTTCTACCGCACCAGCTATACACTGAATTTGGATGACTGGGTCGACGGATTTTTTAGTTTGTTGCTACTTGCCGCAGAGCTTTATGCGATCGGTACATTGTTACTGTCTTATTTCCAAACCTTGCGCTTGAAAGAGCGCACGCCAGTTGATTTATCTCAAATCCCCTTGGAGCAATGGTTTACGGTTGATGTCTACATTCCGACCTATAACGAGGATGTTGCTCTCGTCCGTAAAACGGTGCTAGCTGCACTGGCGATTGATTATCCAAGGGACAAAAAGCAGGTCTATGTTCTGGATGATGGCCGCAAATTTCCTGAGCGGCGGCGGCAGCTACAAAAAATGTGTCAAGAGTTAGGCTGCATCCTGCTGACGCGTGATAACAACGATCATGCCAAGGCTGGCAATATCAACACTGCCATGCGGCGTACCCAGGGTGAACTGATTCTAATTCTGGATTGTGATCACATTCCTGTACGACAAATTCTTACACAGACGGTTGGTTTCTTCATTGATTCCAAAGTTTCTCTCGTGCAGACGCCACATTGGTTCTATAATCCCGATCCATTTGAGCGCAATTTGATGACCGAGGGGCATATCCCGGTTCACAACGAATTATTCTACAAAGTACTTCAAAAAGGTAATGACTTTTGGAATGCAGCCTTCTTCTGTGGATCAGCTGCGGTGATTCGGAAACAGCATGTTTTAGAGGTTGGCGGTATTGCGGTAGAAACCGTGACTGAAGACTGTCATACCTCGCTGCGACTACATGCCAAAGGATATCAGTCGGTCTACTACGACAAAGTTATGGTAGCGGGGTTGGCTCCTGAAAAGTTTTCATCTTATGTAGGGCAACAAGTGCGCTGGGCGCGCGGAATGGCCCAGATCTTGCGGCTGGAAAATCCCCTATTTAATCCTCGGCTCAACTTAACATTTCCGCAACGGCTCTGCTATTTCTCCGCATCTTCGCACTTCTTCTTTGGCTTTCCCCGCTTGATGTATGCCTTAGCTCCTATTCTATATTTGCTGTTTGGCATCAACTTGGTGCGAGGGCTGGGTGTGGAAACACTAGTGTATGCATTGCCACATATTGTATTGGGCATGAACGCGAACTACATCACCAATAAGACAGTACGCTTCTCTTTTTGGAATGAGATCTTTGAGTATGCCATAGCATTTCAGAATGGCATTGTGACGATGATGGCGGTTCTCAATCCCAAGCTCGGTAAATTTAACGTGACCGATAAGGGTGTGCAAGTCGATCGCCGAAGTTTTGATTGGGATTCAGCCCGCGTTCCGGTTATCGCTATCGTTTTATTGGTGATTTCTTTACTCAGCGTTCCCTTCTGGCTGGTGCAATACCCTCAAGTGCGGGAAGCGGTGGTGATTAACGCCTTCTGGGCTATATTTAACCTGATCTTGTTGAGCGTTGCGCTGCTGGTTGCCTTCGAGCAACCTCAACTGCGACAATCTCACCGGCTCAAGCGCCAACTTTCCGCTGTGATTTATGGCTCAGGTCAGACAACCTGGACAGGCAGAACGCTGGATGTCAGCGAAACTGGGGCCCGGATCACTTTGGATGGCTGGGTGAATTTGCCAGATATCATTGATCTGGAGTTGCTAGGCGATTCGAGTGCCCGTGTTCGGTTAAGCGCCAGAATCACTCGAATTAACCCAAATTCAGATCATCAAGTTGTTGTGACCGTTAATTTTATTGATATGAGCCAAGCGCAATATGATGATCTGGTGTTAGTCATCTACTCGGATGTTGAAGAGTGGTATTCTCAGACCCGCCAGAATATTGATAGACCGCTTGCGTCTCTAGGATTTCTGACAACAGGGCTGTTTCGAGCATTTAGCGATCGCCAACCCGCCGGTACCACGCTTGCCCGAAAACAAATCCAAACACAAGCTCAACTCTACTGGGACGGTACTTTATACCCCGCAGTGGCGACAGAAATCAGTTCGCGATCGCTACGGCTAGAACTCCCCCCCCGATCAATGCTCAACCCAAGTTTCCTAGCGGCTGAGCACCCTCCTGTGGGTTTACTGCTGGATCAACATCAGAATGATGCCAATCCTATTCGTTTGATTGCTCAAGTGGAAGCTGTAGAAATGCTAGGGCGAGTGCCCGTGGGTGCTGCTCAGCAGTCAGGTAATCCTCATGCAAACTATGGAAACCCAGATATAAAAAAGGGGTTGGCAGTTGAACTAACGTTCCCTGAGCAGCTTGATGTACAGCAGTATTCTAAAATTCGGCAACTTCTGAAAACACTAGGATAGTGTTGACATAGCATAGCGATCGCCAGACTAGTGAAGACGGGGTGTAGACCCTATCCAAACTGTTTTGGCGATCGCTTTATTTATGTCCCTACTTCAATCAATTCTTTGCCATCGCTGAGCCATTCTTTGATCACAAGGAAGAAGTTGAACACTAATATTGTGATCAGCATCCGTACCGCCTGCATCCAGACATTGTCCACCCTTGCTTTGGAACCTACCCTGAGCAAACGTCCAACGTTGAGCTTCGCTGCCATTGCAATTGAGAAATTGGATGGGTTTGCCAGTATTGCTGTTGTGATTTTCAGCATTTGAACCTCCAGCATTTAAATCCCCAGTACTGAGATCCCCACCACTAAGATCCCCAACACTGAGACATTTACCCCCAATTCCTTGCAGTGTGCTATCCCGAAAGCTCCAACGTTGGGTGGTACTTCCATTACAGGCAGAGAGCCGAATTTGCGCATCACCCGTAATCTCGGGATAGTTAGCCTCCAAACATCTACCGCTCATACCAATGATCGAATCTTCCGGCTTATCGGCAAAAATAGCGATCGCATGGGGTAAAGTTCGATCCGTTTTGATGTAAGCCGTTCCATCTACAATCAAACCTGTACTGCCACCGCCGTCTAGCATGGCTACATCCGTTGCACCAAAAGCTTGTAAAGTGCCCGCTGCATGGGTTTGAGTAGAAGCAGCACTAGAGAAGAACAGAACGGTGTCTGCTTCCGAGTCTTGATCAGTATCTATTGTGCCCACAAAGGTCCGTCCCAACCGACTGGAGGCGGACTTATTGGCTTGAGCCGCCAATGCCCCAATCACATCCGGGGTCAGATCAAATGTGGTATTGCTGTAGGGTTGAATCTGAGCGTTAGCGGCAAAAGAGTTGAATGCAAAGGTTTTGTTTAAACCAGGATACTCATTGAGTCCATATCCATAGGTAATGATGTGATTACGAGCCTTCAAGCCAAAGGCAATATCAGTTGCGCTCTGTTGATCAGTGCCGAAAAATGTTCCGTTGATCACAACCTGAGCTTTGAAATTTTCTGAGTTTTGATCCACCGCATCTTGCCAAAAACCAGTTAATAATTTCCGCCCAATTAATTCGCCATTCACAGTTCCCGTTAAATTTCTAACGGTTGCGATGCGGAGATCAACAACAGTGACAAAATCAGGATCAGCATTTTCATAGTCTTTTTGATAGACATTAACTCCCGTACTGCTCAAAATTTCATGAAATCCATCTGCAACGGAGACTGCAGCTCTGGAATTGCTGTAGCCGAAAATTCTCGACTGTAGAAATATTTCAGCAATGAATATAAAGTAGGCCGTCAGTATCAAATAAAGGAGCAGCTTTTCTCTGCGATGAGGTTTGATACCAAAAAACGATCGGCTCATGAGTGGATTGTAGTGGGTATGCTGGACAGTAGATTTAGCTTCATCCTCCTCTGGAAGGGCGTTCCCCTTCAGACCCTTAGAAATCTACCTATCATATCCCGTCCGTCCGGGTGTAGACCAGGAAACATATTCAAACATTTTCTCAGGCTGATCAGACTCTATAGAACCCATTTGAGATCTTAAGAAAGAGCTGCAAGGCGCTTGAGCATCAGCCTGACAAAGCACAGGTCTATTTTTGCC
>DATNOY010000149.1:0-2450 GCA_036703495.1 Coleofasciculaceae cyanobacterium | reverse complement strand
AGCGAGATCCGAATCCCATACCAGACAAGACTGAGCATATCTCGACCCAGGCCATCGGTGCCAAACCAGTGGGCCAGGCTAGGGGCTTGCAGCCGAGCTGCAAAGTCGCGGGCTGTGGCTGGGTCAAATGGGCGCAAGATGGGCGCAAGAATAGCCAGCAGCAGGATGGCGATCGTCAGAATGAGGCCAATCCGCGCGGAAATAGATTTGAGAAAGCGGCGTTTGGCTTTTTGGAAGGAAGAGTCTTGAGGGATAGCTGGCGCGGAAAGGGTGTCCATTGGGGCATGGGGAATGGGGAACAGGGAATTGGAATGAGGAATTATTTGTATTGGATGCGGGGATCGAGGAAGGCGTAGGAAATATCGACCAGTAGATTGATCAGGACGAAGACGATCGCCACAAAGACTACGCCTCCCTGGACAACCGGGTAATCTCGGGCCAAAATGCCTTCGTAGATCCAGGAGCCGATGCCGGGCCAGGAGAAAATGGTTTCCGTGAGAATCGCACCGCTGAGCAAGGTGCCGAATTGCAGCCCAATGATGGTGATGACGGGCAGCAGGGCATTTTTCAGCGCATGTTTGAGGATGACCCAGCGTTCAATCAGCCCTTTAGCTCGCGCAGTCCGGATATAGTCCTGCGACAGGACTTCTAGCATGGCGCTGCGGGTGATGCGGGCAATGATCGCTAGGGGAATGGTGCCAACCGTGATAGCAGGCAAAATGAGATGCGCCAGCACATCTCCCAGAGCCGAGAAATTGAGCCGCAAAATAGAATCTAGAACATAGAAGCCGGTAATTGGCTGAAGTTGCACATTCACGCCTAAACGACCGCTGGGCGGCAACCAGTGTAGGTTGACGGCAAATAAATAGACCAAAAGCAGTCCTAGCCAGTAGACCGGCATGGAAACACCCAACAAAGAGGTACTCATCGCCAGATTATCAATCCAGCCATTTTTGCGAACGGCCGCCAGGATGCCGGCCGGAACACCCAGAATAATCGCCACCAGCATGGCAGCAACCGACAGCTCGAAGGTGGCAGGCCAACGAATGGCTAACTCTTGAGCGATCGGCACACCGCTCAGAATGCTTTTGCCTAAGTCAAAGCGGATCAGCCGACCTAAAAACGAAAGATATTGCAGCGGTAGGGGTTTATTCAGCCCTAGCTGCTCTTGCAGGGCCTGAATCTGATCGGGTGTTGCCCTCGGCCCTAATAGGACAACGGCTGGATTGCCAGGAATGAGCTGAAGAAAGAGAAACACCAGAATGGTGATTCCCAACAGTACCGGGAGCAGGTCGAAAAGGCGTTTGCCAATATATTGCAGCATGACAGGCAGGCGAATGGGAAAGTGGGATTTTTTGAGAAAGCTCAAAAAATCCCATCACGACTATTTTTTCTCGATCGCGTCAAACGGTTCAGTCGCCAACGGGCTGGGTTCCCAGCCGGTCAAATTGGCTCGCTGAGCCAGAAGGGGTTCGGAATGGACGATGGGAATCCGTACAGCTTCCTCGTAGGTAATTTTGTCTACCTCTGCGTACATTTTGGCCCGCTCGGCTTCTTTGCTGTTCTGGCGAGCATCCTCTAGCAGCTTGGCAACCCGCGCATTTTTCCAATCCCCAATATCCTTGGTGCCACTGGGGCTGAAGTGGTAGTAGAGGAAGTTGTCGGGATCGCCATAATCCCCTGTCCAGCCCATCATATAGGCTTGAAATCCAGGAGATTTCAGACGATCGGCCAAATAAGCTGCCCAGTCTTTGGTATTGAGCTTGACCTTAATCCCGATCGCCCCTAAATCTGCTGCAAAGGCTTCGGCGATCGGCTTGGGCGTGGGGTAGTAGGGACGCGACACAGGCATGTACCACATCTCTAGATCAAAGCCATTGGGATAGCCAGCATCGGCCAGCATTTTCTTAGCTTTGTCAGGATTAAACTCGTACTCCTGCAGGCTAGCATCCTGAAACGCTTTCATAGAAGGCGGAACAAAGTGAGAATCGGTAACGGCCAATCCTGACCAGAACGAATCCACGATTTGTTTGCGGTTAATCGCCATTGCGACAGCCTGCCGCACTTCTTTCTTTTTGAAAGGTTCAAAGCTGGTGTTGAGCGCCAGATAACCCACATTGAACGACGGACGACGCACCTCTTTCAGGTTCGGGTCGCCCTGGAGTTCTTTGAGCTGGTCGGGGGCAATGTCGGCTGTGAAGTCAATACTGCCGGCCCGCAGTTCTGCTAACCTGGCGGAGGGTTCTTTAATGGTGCGGAACACCACCTGCTGCATCTTAGGTTCACCCTTCCAATAGGTCGGGTTTTTGTCTAGAACCACGCGATCGCCCGATCGCCACTCTTTTAGCATGTATGGGCCGGTGCCGACGGCAGTAGAGCTGGGTGTACCGAAGTTAGCTCCAGCCTTCTTGATCGCATCGGGGCTAGCAATGCCGAAGTAGTTAGAGGCG
>DATNOY010000148.1:0-10638 GCA_036703495.1 Coleofasciculaceae cyanobacterium | reverse complement strand
AAATGCTGACGCTTTTGCCTGAAGCAGCCTGAAGTTTTGCCTGAAGCACAGATTATTTTTGAAAGCTTCACTTTAGGGAGCTTTCAAAAATAATCTGTTTGGTTTGAGCTTCCTCAATCCACTACTGGACTCAGCCGCGATAGGTCTTCTTCCGAAACGCTAGGACGAGTTGCTTCTACCTTTCCCTGTAAAGCGGTGGTCATCACCCGATGGAGACGGGCAACTTCATGATGAATATTGAATTCCGTTTCAACCTTGGTACGGCCTGCCGCCCCTAGCCTAGCTCTCAGCTCACTGCTTGCCAGCAGTTTTTCAATCCGGTCAGCCAGGACAACTGTATCTCCCGGTGGAACTAGGAAACCGCTAATGCCATCTTCCACCAGTTCACTAATACCGGCAATTTGGGTCGCTACAACCGGCACACCAGCCGCCATGGCTTCCATTAACACCACCGGCACACCCTCAGCAAAACTAGACATAACAAAAACATCCGTCTGCTGCATATGCTCACGCACTTGAGTTTGCGACTGGTAGCCGACAAACTTGACATTGCCAATTAATCCCAACTGAGCAGTTTGGGCTTCTAGCTGAGCCCGATCGGGCCCATCCCCGACAACCGTTAAGACAACATCAGGATGCGATCGCTTCAGCGCCACTAAACTTTCCAGTAAAATCGGCAGCCCTTTGACAACAGCTAACCGTCCGACATAGAGCAAGCGGTTGCCGATGCCCTGATGTTCCACCTGCTTAAACAAGGTTGGATCAACCCCACAATGGACAATGTGCATCCGATCCCACTTGCTGGAGGGGGCAAAAATCATGCCTTGACTGCGACAAAAGTGGCTAATGCAGCAGACAAACAACGCCTGCTTAATCTTCTCGCCAATTTGCCAGCGGTACGGTTCAAAGAAAATGGATGGCCCATGCATGGTGAAACTAAAGGTAAAGCCACCCAGCGCCGCCGCCAGCATGGCAACACTGCAGCTAGAATCAGCAAAATGGTTATGCAGATGTTGAATCTGCCGTTGCTGAATCTGACGAGCTAGAATTCCGGCTTCCAAAAAATAGAACAGCTGGTAGAGCGTTCCTTTGAGACCCACCTGCCGAGTAGACCAGGCGAGCTGAAGCGCTTTGAAATAGCGAGCCGGAGCATTGGACAGCAGCTTGAGATGGGCAAGCAGCAGTCCGATCGGCTGAATCGGCAGAATATAAGAGGTGCGATCGCGTTCGGCTGCCTTTTCTGGCCCGACGATATGCTCATCCCCAGTTTTACGAATCGAGAAGGTGTGTACATCCAGACCTTGCTCTCGCAAAGCAAACACTTCACGCTGAATAAAAGTATCTGTGGCTCTGGGATATTCACCCGTCAGGTAGGCAACGCGCATAAATTCAAGTCCTTAATTTAAGTCCTCAATGATCCATCCAAGATCCATCCAACCCGGGCATTAATTGGTCTGAACCGGAACAGCTAGCAAATCGGCAGTGCCACAACTGCGATCGATGGCCTCATCAAAGCCATACTTCGGTTTCCAGCCCAACACCTGCTTTGCCCGGATATTGCGATAACGCAGCGGTTTAAACCGCGCATGCAGTCTGGCAGGAACCAGCAGACCAGGAAATTTGAGTTTGCCCTGCAGCAGCCGAGTATTGATCTGCCAAAGCGGTTGTGCCAGCAGCAGCAGCACGATCCAGTGGATCGGCACCACGATCGGAGCAGCTGGCATGTGCTGAATCAAGGTTTGGACAAAGACCGTCTGGGTGGGCAAATCATCATCAATGATGTTGAGCGTCTGACCAATCGCCTCCTCTCGTTCTGCTGCCATGACAATCGCAGCGGCGCAATTTTCTACATAGGTGAGGGGCATCTGTCCATCCGCACCAATTTGTAACCAGAGGCGATTGCCTGCCTTCATCCCCACATGGGCATTCCATAGGTGCTCCCGTCCGTAAATCATTCCCGGTCGCAGAACCGTCACTTTACCATGCGGGTGGCTGCCATCAGCCTGTCCGAACTGCCGCACCAAGCTTTCCTGAAGCAGTTTAGTTTGGGCATAGGCGTCTCGTCGGGCTGGAGCCGATTCCAAGGGAGAGTCTTCATCCATGACGCCATTCGCTGGAACTTTGAGATAGTCAAATACAGAAAAGGAGCTGACGGCAATCAGGCGATCGACCTGTGCAACCTGCATAGCGTTGAGCAAATTCTCAGTAGCCGTCACAGTGCCAGCATATTGCGTCTGAAAGTCTCCTCGCAGCGTGGCAGCCAGATGAATCACTGCATCTACACCACGCACGGCGGCTGCCAGCGTCTCTTGCCGCTGCAGATCGACTCTGGCTAATTCCAGGCTAGGGTGATTGTGCCAAGGTAGGGAACTAGCGGATCGCACAGTAGCTCGCACCTGATGCCCACGCCGCAGCGCTTCTGCGACAACATACTGCCCCAAAAAACCAGATGCCCCTGTAATCAGTAGCTTCATTCTGCAAGCCTCCCTTTATTAACTGGCGTTTTGCGAACCGGCATTTTGGGAACCGGTATTCTAATGGCTGGCATTCGCAGTAGGTAGCTTATATTCAATCAGCGTTGCCTGCTTGCCTTGCCAGCGCGTTAGCCAGTATTTAGCTTGCCCGATCGCCTCTGGAAATTTGCCAAGGATGCAGAACAAAGCATAGAGTCGTGCCTCTGCTGCCGCGTCTCCAGTGCGACGGCGATGCGTGTAGACGCGCCATACCAGCACTGGATACACCAGGAATGCCAACAGGCTCAGCCCCGAGGTGAAGCCCGCCAAAACCAGGGCAGCGCTCGGCACAATCAACCCCCACAGCCAGCGATTACGGCTTTCTTTGACCATGTAACGTTCTGGCAAATTGCCATGGAGAGCGGCACCTTCTGCCATTGCCCAGCCTCCCCGCATCGATCGCTTCCACCATTGGCTGAACTTAAACATGGCCGCATCATGAAAGGTCATATCGGCATCAATCCGAAAAATTTTCCAACCGCGCTGGCGCAGCCGCACGCACATTTCTGGTTCCTCGCCGCCAATCAGGGTTGGGTTGTAGCCATTCACCTCGCGAATCGCACTGATCCGCATTAGGGCATCCCCACCACAGGCGCTGGCCTCGCCCACAGGCGTGTTCCACTCCATATCAGCAATCCGATTGTAAAGAGAAGCCTCTGGAAACCGCTCGCGCCGCCGCCCGCAGACAATCGCCACTTTCTCATCCTGCTCGATCGCCATTAGCGCTTGGTCAATCCATCCGGGTAACAGCTCACAGTCACCGTCAATAAACTGAACATACTGCAGGTCGGGAAAATGTTCGATCAAATAAGCGAATCCGGTATTTCGGCCCCGCGCCATCGTAAACGGCACCGACAGATCCAGATCAAGCACCTTTACCCCTAAAGCTTGGGCTGCCTCAATGCTGCCGTCTGTGGAGCCAGAATCGACATAGACAATCGGCATGCCTGCTGGCAGCTGGGCAATCAGAGATTGGAGACAGCGAATCAGGCGATCGCCCTCATTTCGTCCGATAGTGACTACGCCAATGCTACTCATGACCCATCCTACTTATGCGTTGATCAACCGATTTGTGAAAGGCTTGCTCTGTATGCAAAATATCCTGATAAAACCATTTGAGCTGCTGCACCCAGCGGCGATCGTCAAGATATCCTTTTGAATTCTAAGCGGCTTTACAGTAAGTTACGCCAAGTCAGCGTTTATCCTCGCTGATTCCTTAAAAATTGCTAGCAAGATATGAAGTTTGTTCCAAATTGTCAAAATATCAGCGGTGCCGATGGTCTGGCAGTTATCCAGATCCGTTATCCAGATCCGTCATCCAGATTCGTCATTCAAAGACGTAGCAATTTTCCATTGCGTCAGCCCCTATGAAGCGCAAAGCGCTGTCAGGCATCCCCAGATAAGTCATCCAATTGGAGGAAGTTGGAAACCCGGTTTTTACGAGACTTTAGAGTGGAATAAGGCAGGGACTCAATTACACCGCATCAATTGAGTCGATACCAAACGACTGGCAATTTGGGGTTGCTCCAATCAGGCGATAGAGACAACAGCTGAAGACAATATTCAACCCAAGCGCATGCAAAAGAACGCTAGACGATATTTTCTAACCATAGGTGCAATTGCGATCGTCTATTTTTTGACCGCAAAGTTGTCTCTGCTGAACCTTCACCTCAGCGTACAAGCTTCCCCCGTCTGGCCCCCGGCTGGCATTGCCATGACCGTTCTACTTTGGCGCATTCGTTGGGCCTGGTTGGGCATTGCACTGGGCAGCTTATGGGTAAACTGTGCGATCCATGCGCCTTGGCTGCTCACCACAGGCGACATGCTTGGCGATACGATGCAAGCCGTCTTGGGTGCATTTCTGCTGCACCGTCTCCAATTTCGTAGCTCAATGGATCGGCTACAGGATGTTCTGGGATTTGTGGTTTTAGCCGGGTTAGCTGCGCCGCTTCTGGGGGCAGTCTTGAGTACGCTACCCGATTATTTGACCAGTGAGATGAGCCGGAGCCAGCTCTTGCAAAATGGATGGACGCACTGGCTAGGAGACGGTATGGGAGTTTTGGTGCTATCTCCTTTGCTGCTGACTGTCCGGCATCAGCAGGTAATGCCCTTGACCTTAGAATTTAACTGGGTGCGATCGCTGTATTCCAAACGCAGGCTTGAAAAACTCCTTTGGCTCAGCCTGTTGATCCTAGTGAGCACCTTCGTGTTCTATGCCAATGTTCAGCTATCGATGGCGCTGTACCCCCTGGAATACCTACCCTTTCCCGTTGTTTTATGGGCAGCCCTGCGGTTTGGACAGACCTATACCGCATTAGCCTGCTTTGTCCTGTCGGCGATCGCGATCAGCGGTACGGCCGCAGGGCATGGACCCTTTGCCGCCATGCCAACCGATGCTGGTCAGGAAGTATTGTTACTGCAAGCCTTCATCGGTGTAATCACCATTACTGCTCTGATTGTGGCCGCCGTCACCAGTGAACAGCAACAAACAGAAATCCAAATGCGGCTGGCGGCAGAGCGCAACCGGTTGTTGAGCGAAATCGCCCTCAAAATTCGACAGTCGCTAGATCTCAACGACATTTTAGATAGAACTGTCTTAGAAGTGCGGCAATTTTTGCAGGCCGATCGCGTGTTTATCACCCATTTCGAGGCGAGTGGTCAGGGCAATGTTGTGGCAGAATCGGTGGCTGTGGGCTGGCCTTCCATCTTGGGCTGGACTGTTGACGATCCGGCCGTGCAGCAAGAAATTTATCAAATTTTTGAGCATGAGCGGATCAAAGTGGTGAATGATACTGAAACATCGCCGCGATCGCTCTTCATTGAACAATATCACCATCGCTACCAAGTCCGGGCCGGCATCGGCGTACCGCTGATGATTGCTCCTGCCACCCAGGGATCTGCCCAGCCCAGCGCTCACCCGATAAGCGCAAACCCTGTAGCAGACAGCAGCTACCTGTTTGGCGTGTTAGTCGTTAACCAATGCTCAGCTCCCCGCTGCTGGCAGCCTCTAGAAATTGAACTGATGCAGCAATTAGGCACTCAGGTAGCGATCGCTATCCAGCAAGCCCAACTCTATCAACAGGTGCAATGCCTCAATGCCACTTTAGAACAGCAGGTGGCAGAGCGCACCGTCCAGCTGCGGGAAAACATGGCGGAATTGCAGGAACTCAATCAATTTAGGGATGTCTTGATTCATGCGATCGCCCATGACCTGCGAAGTACCGTGATTGGAACGCTGATGGTCTTAAAAAACCTGCAAAATCAGCCTGGAGAAAAAATTTTAGTGGCTCGCACCTTGCTGGAGCGCATGACGGATTCTGGAGAGATCCAGTTCAACAAGCTCAACTCGCTGTTGGAAGCTTACGAGTACGCAACGGCAGGAGTGACGCTAAATCGGGAAACAACTGCAATTGCACCTGTAGTGCAATCCGTGGTTACCGAACTGGCAACCTTACTGGAGCAAAACCAGGTTGTCCTCGAAAATCAGCTGCCTGACAATTTACCGCCGCTTTGGGTCGATGCATCACAAATTCAGCGGGTATTCAAACATTTGCTGACGAATGCCATCAAGCATAATCCGCCTGGGATTACCATCACCCTGCAAGCCGAGGTAGAAGCCGAAATGCTGCGCTGTTGGGTAAAAGATAACGGACAAGGAATTAATCCAGCACAGCACGATCGCCTCTTTGATCTGAGAATTTGCCGCATTGCTAACCGGCAGCTAATGGGCATTAGCCTGGGACTCTATCTCTGCCGACAAATTATTTCCGCTCACGACGGAGAAATTGGCATGTCTAGTGCACCCGGTCAGGGCTCGGAGTTTTGGTTCCTGTTGCCCTTAAAGCACTGCCAGACCTTGCACCCCTGAGTCCTTTACCCGCCTCTCTATTTCTTTTCTCTAAACTGCAAGCTTTCTAAAACGATGGTCGATCGCGGTTCAAAGCCATCGCCATACTCAACCGGGTAGTGAGTAAAGGCATAAAATGCTTTGCCGTCTTGCTCTCCAATATAAATCGCACCTACAAACGTCTGGTTGGGCGTGCGCTGCTGATAAATCAGCTTTTCTTTAGCCTAACTGTAGCTAACAATATCGGTGCGATCGACCAATTCCCAGCCATTACTGGCTAATAGCCCACCATCTCCCAGAATTAGATCTCGCACCCCATCCACCGGCATGTTTTGAGTCGGCAGAAAGATGTGGATGTAGGCTTTTTCGTCTTTCACCCCTTTAGGGCTGTAGTAAAACCTGACCCCTGTGCCTTCTTCAGACGACCCGACTTCGCTAGTAAAATCCTTGATGGGAACATAGGTCGTAAAGGGTAAAGGCGCTTGGTCAAACAGCCTGAGTTCAATCTCCGTCAGTTGACCCTCAATATTAATCGGCAGCACTCGCGTATCAGGTCTAGGGCGATCGCCTGCTTGCACCTGGGCAGTTCCGCCAGAAGGACGAGGAGAGGCATCACTAGAAGGACTAGGAGCAGCTCCCTGCAGGTTAGTGCAAGCCATCAAGGTAGCTAGCCCTAGTCCCATTAGCAGGTAAGCCATCGTTTGCGATTTCATCCAGCCTCTCTCAACCCACCACAAAATTCACCAGTTTACCCGGAACAACAATCACTTTTTTCAGTTCCTTCCCAGCAATATATCGCTGCGCCAACTCCGACTCCCGAGCCAGCTGTTCCAGCAGAACGCGATCGGCTTGAGCCGGAACTTGAATTGTACCCCGTGTTTTTCCCATGACCTGAATCACCAGCGGAATTTCATCCACCACTAAAGCAGATGGATCTAGCTGACACCAGGCTTGCTCATGAATTGAACTAGTGTGGCCCAGCCGATGCCAAAGTTCTTCAGCAATATGCGGTGCAAAGGGAGACAACAGCTTTAGCAAGGTTTCAATCCCTTCACTATAAACAGGAGACGCCTTGCAGCTGGCATCACCCAGAGCATTGCTCAGCTTCATCAGCTCCGAAACCGCCGTATTAAACTGATACTCACCCTCTAAATCTTCAGTGACCGCCTGAATCGCCGTGTGGATCGATCGCCGCAAATCTTTTTCGGCTTTGGTAAGTTCTGAAGAAGGCACTGGAGGCTGACTTTGAGCAGTGGACTGATCTGCAAACTCCATGACCAACCGCCACACCCGATTCAAAAATCGGAATTGCCCTTCCACATCGGCATCATCCCACTCCAAATCTTTTTCAGGGGGTGCTTTGAATAGAATGAACATCCGGGCCGTATCTGCCCCATGTTTGACCAGCACATCTTTCGGGTCGATGCCGTTGTACTTAGACTTAGACATCTTTTCGTAAAACACCTCTAGCCTTTCGCCAGTTTCTGGATCGCGGGGATCAGACACATCAACTTGACTTGGCTGAATATACTTACCCGTCGTCGGGTTCTTGTACGTAGCCGCCTGCACCATACCTTGAGTCAATAGACGACTGAAGGGTTCATCAAAATTGAGCAATCCGCGATCGCGCAACACCTTAGTGAAGAAACGGGAATACAGCAAGTGCAAGATAGCGTGCTCAATGCCACCCACATATTGATCCACCGGCAGCCAATCGTTCACCTTTTGGGGATCAAATGCCTGCTTGTCGTTACGAGCATCAGGATAGCGCAGGTAGTACCACGAGGAGCACATGAAGGTGTCCATCGTGTCGGTTTCCCGGCGGGCGGGCGTGCCGCAACTGGGGCAAGGCACATTAATCCACGACTCCAGCTTGGATAGGGGAGACGGGCCGCGTCCCGAAAATTCTACTGCTTCCGGCAGCAGCACCGGCAAATCTGCATCCGGAACCGCAACGGTACCGCAGCTAGGGCAATGAATCACTGGAATCGGGGAACCCCAATAGCGCTGCCGAGAAATCAGCCAGTCGCGTAAGCGGTAGTTGACCGTGCCAGTGCCCTTGCCGTTTGCCTCCAACCACTGGATGGCTGCCTCAACGCTTTGCCCAGTGCCTTTGCCTGCAGCAATACCATCCAGCGGCCCAGAGTTCACCATCACCCCAGCGTCGGGATAAGCTTGAGTCAGGGCATCCGAATCCAGAGATTGGTCTGGGGGTTGAACGACTAATTTAATGGGTAAATTAAAGGTTTTGGCAAACTCAAAATCCCGTTGATCATGGGCTGGAACCGCCATAATGGCCCCGGTGCCGTAACCCATCAACACATAGTCAGCAATCCAGATCGGAATTTTTTCGCCATTCACAGGATTGACGGCATAGCTGCCGGTCCAGACTCCCGTTTTCTCTTTATCTTCGGCCGTGCGATCGATTTCACTTTGACTCGCCGCTTCTGCCTGATAGGCTGCGATCGCTTCGGCTTGGGCAGGCGTTACCAATTTCTCGACTAGGGGATGCTCGGGGGACAGCACCATAAAGGTGGCTCCCCAGAGCGTATCGGGGCGCGTGGTAAAGACCGGCAGCTCATCCCCTGCCTCCGTTTTGAAAATGACTTGGGCTCCAGTAGATTTGCCAATCCAGTTTTCCTGCATCAATTTGACGCGCTCGGGCCAGCCTTCTAGCTTGTCCAAATCGTTCAAAAGCTGCTCAGCATAGTCCGTAATTTTGAGGAACCATTGCCGCAACAAACGCCGCTCGACCAAAGCCCCCGATCGCCAAGATTTGCCTTGACTATCTACTTGCTCATTAGCTAGCACGGTTTGATCGATCGGATCCCAGTTGACGGTGGCTTCTTTCTGGTACGCCAAGCCTGCCTTAAAAAATTCCAGGAAAATCCATTGCGTCCAGTGATAGTAGTCAGGCGAGCAGGTGGCCACTTCGCAGTCCCAGTTAAAGGCAATGCCCAACTGCTTGAGCTGCTGCCGCATTTGATCAATATTTTGATAAGTCCACTTGGCAGGCGGAATACCTCGCTCGATCGCCGCATTTTCCGCAGGTAAGCCAAAGGCATCCCAACCCATGGGATTGAGCACCCGATAGCCCTGCATCTTCTTATGGCGGGCGATCACATCAGTAATGGTGTACACCCGCACATGTCCCATATGCAGATTGCCTGATGGATAAGGGAACATGGCCAGCGCATAAAACTTGGGCTTGTCGCTCTCTTCGGGAGCATGACCCATGCCTTGATCGGCCCAAACTTGCTGCCACTTTTCCTCAATTGCTGCCGGGTTGTAACGGGACTCCACGGACGCCACTCCTAACTCAATAACGGGGACTTAAATTACTCAGCCTTGCTTCACTCCATTCTAGAGGGATGCAGGCGAATAAAGATAAAGCATGCTGGATGAAGGATCAAAATAGAAGTTTAAATATAGCCGTAGCCGACCCAGTGAGGACGGCATGTCTGAGAATTGCCAGAGGCGCAGTCCTCACATCCGGCTGGATTTTAGGCTAGATAGCGATCGCTATAAAATAATGTGGAAAGCATGAATCCAGTTGGCTGGCTCAAAAATCGGTGGCTCAAAAATTAGTGGCTCAAAAATTATGTCTGAATTGCTGAGAGTATTTGTGTATGGGACGTTAAAGCCAGGAGAGAGCAACTACGACGCCTATTGTGCCAGCCGGATCGTAGACATTCAGGCAGCCCTCGCCTATGGCGAATTGTTTGATCTGCCGTTTGATTATCCAGCCATGACAGCAGGCGATCGCCCTATCTATGGCTACTTGCTCGGCTTTGCAGATCCGGCTGTTTTAGAGGATTTAGACGAATTAGAAGGCTATAGCCCCCATCAAGCCTTAGAAGACAATGAATATCTTCGCGACGAGATTGAAGTCTTCAGCTTAGACGGACAATCCCTGGGCGTTGCTTGGGTTTACTTGATGAATTTGCAACAAGCGCTGAGCTTAGGCGGCACCCTGGTGCCAGAAGGCAAGTGGACGAGCAACCTGAAGTCCAATCTGCCCTGCTCCAGAGAACTTTAGAGCGGCTCAAAGGCGAAAGCACTTGAGAAAGCAGGAGCTGAATGCTGACGACCCAGACCCTTTTCTCAAATGCTACCTGACTTAGATGCTTACCCACCGCAAGGCAACTATTGTTTGGCGCGGTTTACGATTTGCTATTGGAAACTGTGTCCCGATTTTCCTAGGCTTTGATTCGGAGTGGCAACAGCAGCCTTCGGGATCTCAATGACTGGGCGATCGAGCGCAATCATTAACCCCTG
>DATNOY010000147.1:0-6392 GCA_036703495.1 Coleofasciculaceae cyanobacterium | reverse complement strand
CCTGAGGAACTTTTCCTTAAACCTATGCTGTGTCAACCCTTATACTGCCTAAGACGGCTATCTCTCCATCGTTTCGCCACTCAAGTAGGCTAGATTACCTAATAGGAAATATCAGGATTGACCGCGCATGATTTGGCCTTTTAAGCCTCGGCTTCGCAAACAAATTGCTCGGATTGAAGTGACGGGAGCGATCGCAGGATCTACCCGCAAACAGGTATTGGATGCAATTAAAACCATAGAAGAGAAAAAGTTCCCGGTTTTACTGCTGCGGATCGATAGTCCTGGCGGCACCGTCGGAGACTCGCAGGAAATTTATAGCGCTCTGAAGCGCTTGCAGGACAAGATCAAGATTGTGGCCAGCTATGGCAACATCTCAGCCTCTGGCGGGGTCTATATTGCTATGGGAGCTAGCCATATTATGGCGAATCCCGGCACCATTACTGGCAGCATTGGCGTAATTTTGCGGGGCAACAATCTCGAGCGCCTGCTGGATAAGATCGGCGTCTCGTTTAAGGTGATTAAATCTGGGCCCTACAAAGATATTTTGGCATTCGATCGCCAGCTGACTGAACCCGAACAAGATATTTTGCAGACCTTGATTGACAGCAGCTACCAGCAATTTGTCCAGACGGTGGCAGAAGCCAGAAACTTGACGGTAGAAGCGGTCAGGCATTTTGCTGACGGCCGTATTTTTACCGGACAGCAGGCTGTGGAACTGGGAATTGTCGATCGCTTGGGCACCGAAGAGGATGCTCGGCGCTGGGCAGCAGAACTAGCAGGACTGGATCCCGAAAAAGCGCAATGCTATACCATCGGTGAGAAAAAAAGCTTCTGGAGCCGCTTCTTACCGGGAGGGGGACAGCTGGGTACTAAGCTGAATGCTGGAACAGAATGGTTAGAATTTGAACTATCGACGAGCGGCTTACCGCTATGGATGTACCGACCTTGATCTAGGGGTCGGGGGGTTGCAAATCAGCAGATACAGTTTACAAGTCATTAACAGATAGCAAGATTACTGGAGGATTTCAACGTGGGCTGGAAAGTGCGGGCAATTCGTGGGGCAACCACTGCTTCAGAAAATACGGTAGAAGCGATTCGGGAAGCGGTGACTGAGCTGTTGGATGAGCTGGAAAGTCAGAATCAAATTGACTTCGACGACATCATCAGCGTGACGTTTTCCGCCACCCGCGACTTGGATGCTGTATACCCTGCTGCGATCGCCCGCGAACGTCCTCACTGGCAAAACGTGGCGCTGTTAGATGTGCAGCAAATGTATGTTGAGGGCAGCCTGGAACGCTGCATCCGCTGCCTGATTCACATCAACACCCCTGAACCCTACGTTCGGATTCGCCATTCCTATCTGCGGCAAGCCCAGCACCTCCGCCCAGATTGGAGTATGGCCGGCTTACGCGAGTAGCGCGGCTGTCTCGCTTTGTCTTCGATTAAAACCAGATGATTTTTTGAAAGGTGCGCAAAACGCACCTTTCAAAAAATCATCTCTAAAAAATAGTCATCTTGCCCTAGGCATGACTTCACCAGTCATCACTTCACATAGTCATCCCTGATGCCCTTGGCTTCGATCGCCTCTGCCATCCGCTTCAGAGCGTGGACATAGGCCGCAGTGCGAAGATCGCAGTTCAGCTCTTGGGCGATTGTCCAAATCAGCTCCGTTTCTTCCGTGATTTTTTCTTGGAGTCGGCGATTGACTTCTTCTAAAGTCCAGTAGTAACCGCTGCGGTTTTGCACCCATTCAAAATAGCTGACGGTGACGCCCCCTGCATTCACTAAGATATCGGGAAAAACTTGAATCCCCTTCGCTTCCAGGATCCGATCGGCAGCGGATGTGATCGGGCCATTGGCAAGCTCAAAAATATAGCGAGCTACAATGCGATCGGCATTTTCGGCAGTAATCTGATTTTCTAGCGCTGCTGGCACTAGCATATCCACATCGAGTTCCAGCAGTTCGGCATTTGTAATTGCAGTATGCTCCACATCACTGCATACCGAGCCTTCGCAGTAAACGGCTTTGATGCCGCGAGTAGAATCTTTGATTTTACGAATGCTAGGAATATCCAGCCCTTGATCTGAGTAAACGCCACCCCGCGAATCGCTGACAGCAACCACTTTGTACCCTGCCCGGAACAGCAGTTCGGCAATCACAGCACCCGCATTGCCAAATCCTTGCACCGCCACCGTTGTGTTTTCAGGCTGTCGTCCCAGCTTCGGCATCACGGTTTGAATTACAAAGAACGCGCCCATGGCAGTCGCCGTTTCTCGCCCCAGACTTCCCCCCATGGAGATAGGTTTGCCCGTAACCACTCCAGGCGTAATCTGGCGACGAATGGTGCTGTACTGATCCATCATCCAGCCCATGATCATGGGGTTGGTATAAACATCAGGCGCAGGAATATCCACATCCGGGCCAATGAAGTCGGCGATCGCATCGACATAGCCCCGGCTCAAGCGCTCTAGTTCAAACTTGGACAGCTCTTTAGGATTTAGGGTAATCCCGCCCTTTGCCCCACCAAACGGGATATTAAGCACCGCACATTTGAACGTCATCCAAAACGCCAGCGACTGCACTTCATCTAACGTGACATTGGGATGAAAGCGCACACCGCCCTTTGCCGGGCCCCGACTGTCGTCATAGCGCACCCGATAGCCTTGAAAAACCCGCAAGGAACCATTATCCATTCGCACCGGAATCGAGACAGTGAGGCTGGATTTAGGATACTTGAGGCGTTCGATCGCATCGTCGTGAATCGTGACGTAACGTAAGGCTTTTTCAAGGCGCTGATTGGCATCAGATAGGAGCGATTCCGACGTAAAAGCTCCAGACTGAGAAGATCCTGACATACAAAACTCTCCTGAGTGAATCGATGATTCGGAGCCAAGATGGCAAATTTTGCAAATTGAGGCTAAGACAGTCCAAAATTGGCAATCTAGGTTCAAGAATCGGCCGATCGAACAAAACTGCAACTGAAGAGGAGTGTTTTTGCTCGATCTAGCTACTGTTATTCTTCTATTAAAGTGTAGCAAAAGCTACAAATTCAAGAAGATTAACAAACGTTAAAAAAGCAGATGCGATCGCGATCGCTGACCCTCGTTATGATTCGAAATGATGCGGATAGCCTCAAGGAATTGAGGATCCGTCGTTCCAGCGACAGGTTCAGGCATTGAGGATCGCCGCTAGCATCATGAGTCCGTTATTAGGAGAAAGCATGAGGTATGACTCATAAGGAAACGAGAGCGATCGGGTTTCGTCTGCTCCGCGTCCTGATCATTTTGTGCGTTATATCCAGTCCAGCACTAGCATTTAGCCGCACCAGAGCAGAGACGCCTCTGGCTGCCACCCCCGTAAATCGTGCTCCTCTGGCTGTGCCGCTGCTGTCCATTGAGCCTACCCGCCCCTCCCTAGAGCCACTACCAGCCCTCTCTATAGATGCCTCACCCCAAAACCCATGGTTCTATCAAGGCGTGGTGCAATTGGCTTATGCTGGGATCATTGCCTGGATTATTGCGTTGCTGCAGAAGAGCGGCAAGTGAAGCGGGGAGAGAAGATTGATAATGGGGAATGAGTGCAGATTGATCCTTAAGCTCACCGTTCCTCCACGTCTCTTACATGTATCTTAAAAACCTCCACCTCAAGTCCTTTCGCAACTACCGCGATCAGCAGGTGGAGTTTGTGGCTCCCAAAACCATCCTGGTCGGGGAGAATGCCCAAGGCAAATCTAATTTGCTGGAAGCCGTAGAATTATTGGCCACCTTGCGATCGCATCGGGCGCTCCGCGATCGCGAACTTATCCTGGAGAGCGAATCGGCCGGACAAATTACTGCCACGTTAGATCGGCAAGTGGGAGCAGTGGATTTGGGGATTATCCTGCGCAGCAATGGCCGGCGCACCGTCAGCCTGAACGGGGAAGGGCTAAAACGGCAGCTCGATTTTTTGGGCGTCATGAATGCCGTTCAGTTTTCTAGCCTGGATCTGGATCTGGTGCGCGGTAGCCCCAGCGAACGGCGCAACTGGTTAGATACCCTGCTGACGCAGCTAGAGCCGGTTTATGCCTATATTTTGCAGCAATATAATACCGTTTTGCGGCAGCGGAATGCCCTGCTCAAGCAACAGCGATTGCCCCAGGAACCCTTGTGGCGTGTAGCCGAGGCAGCTGAACCGGCACAGCTCGCCATTTGGGATGCGCAGCTCGCAGCCATCGGCTGTCGGGTAATTCGGCGGCGGGCGCGGGTAGTGGAACGGTTGGCTCCGCTGGCGCAACACTGGCATCAAGCGATTAGCAATAGCACCGAACTTCTAGAAGTTCGCTATGCGCCGAATGTTCAGCTAGAGCAAGATGACCCGGCCCTGGTGCAGCAGGCGTTTCTAGACAAATTGCAGACGAAGGCGATCGCAGAACAGCATCAGGGAACTACGTTAGTCGGACCGCATCGCGATGAGGTGGAGTTCATCATTAACCACACGCCGGCACGCCAATATGGATCGCAGGGACAGCAGCGCACGTTGGTTTTGGCTTTGAAGCTAGCCGAGCTGAAGCTCATTGAAGCCGTGGTAGGTGAGCCCCCCCTGCTGTTGCTAGATGATGTGCTGGCAGAGCTAGATCTCAACCGCCAAAATAAGCTATTGGATACGATTCAAGACCGCTTTCAAACGCTCATCACTACGACCCATTTAGGCTCTTTTGATGCCCAATGGCTAAAGTCTTCGCAGATCCTCACGGTTCAGGCAGGGCAAATCATCAAGGTAGGGTAAGCATTGATGATGGCTGCCATGAACGGAGAAACAGGAACACTCGTCAGCGCTGCTGTGGTCAGCACCTCAAAAGAGCATAATTTTATGGTTAAGCGTCAAAAATGAAATGACAGAATCTTTATCTTTCAGGGCAAATTATGAAGCGATCACTGAGGTAGACAAGGATGAATGAGTCAGGAGCGATCGGCTACTCCTCATCAAACACAGGCGACCACAGCTCAGACACAGCAACTGACCAACCCGGAAGTAAATCCGGTAGGGTCAGGACATCACTATCTCGCAGCGACACAATTTCCTCTCCAGTTCGGAAAACCTTGACTGTGCAATCTTCAGGATTCACGAGAATGCCAACTTGGGTGCCTTGCTGTAAGAAGTTGGCAATCTTTTTCTCCAGATCATCAATTGAGTCGCTAGGGGACTTAACCTCAACTATTAAATCAGGTGCCAACTGAGCAAAGTTCCGCGGGGCGCGACGCAATCGTTCTGCCCGAACAAAGGAGACATCAGGGGCACGAGTATTGGAGTCAGGCAAGGTGAATCCAGCACTAGAACCCGTTACCCGACCAATGCGGTTGGGTTCAACCCAGTCTGCCAGACGACGACCAAACCGAAAGGCAACCTCATCAGATTCATATCCTGATGGACTCATGACCGTGATCTTACCATCCACCAATTCGACTCGGTAATCATTGCCAAGCTTGGATTGCACTCTCTCCAAGTCTTTGACGGTGAGGGGCATCGCAACCTCCACAGAAAGCAGTGATCTATACTTATTGAATTTATTGTGACAGATCAGTAGGAACCATACCAATTGAGTCTCGATCTCAAGCAGTCAGAGGATTAGGCGAAACCCTAGTTGTGCTATGGATCACTCCAATCGAGCAAGTCTGCGATCGATATAATTTCTCCGAATTCTTGATCCCAAACTGCCATACACTCAGCTTGCTCTAATCGAGATTTCTGAGCTTCAATCTTAAATTTCAACTCCTTGTTTTTTCTTGCAAAGTATCATTTTCTTGCTGCAACCTATGATTCTCTGACAATTGCTGCTCTATAGCCTCAACTCTTTGCACTAAAGCAGGAAGGATTAAAAGATCTGAGACAGAAATCACAAGACTCTGGTTTTGCATGAGCGGACATTCCTCAAAGTGAGAATACGGTGCCCACCTCATAACAGAAAAACTTATACCCGTTGAAAATAGATATGGAACCAGATACACTCAATCAAGTTAATAAAAAGCGGCTCAACGGCTTCTGTAATGAGGGTGTTGGGCTTTTTCGTTTCTGAAAACAAACTGAATATAGATGCCCTTAAAACTCCATATCATGTTTAGTTTTCGTACCCATCAACGAACTTCAACATTTATGGTTTAACTACCAACGCTATCTCATAGCAGCCTCAACACGTTCTCTATCGCGTCTAAAAGCTGCTATGAGATAGCTTTAGCTACGGATCTGCACCGGCATCACCAAATACGTCATCTTCATCCCTCCCAGGGGCGTCAAAATCGAAGGACTCGTTGAAGTATTGAACTGCATCTGCACATCCTGCGTGTTTAACGCCTTCAAGCCTTCCACCAGGTATTTCACATTAAAGGCAATATCCAGATCCTCGCCCGAAATTTGA
>DATNOY010000146.1:0-3859 GCA_036703495.1 Coleofasciculaceae cyanobacterium | reverse complement strand
AGTGTGAACTTCTGTAAGCATCTATTTCCTCTTTACAAGAGGTTTGACCAATACAACTCAATGGGTGAAAGGTCGGGGGAGTAAGGCGGCAAAAACACAACTTTTGCTCCGATTATTGATGCAACAAAGCCTCTTTAAACTCTAGAATGTAGCCAGTTCTCTAGGTAGCCAGTTCTTTAATTAAATACTTCGGCTAATCGTGACACGCCCTCTTCAATTTTCTCTGAAGTAAGTCCTGCATATCCCAGAAGGAATTTGCCTCTGCTATCAGCCTTGATACAATCCCTCTGGATACTATGCATTTGTATCCCTCTTTTTATCGCCCGATCGGTAATTTCTTCATTGCTTAAATGGGTGTGAAATTGCACCATCATATTCAGTCCTGCATTATCACCCATAAGAGTTGCTTGATTCCCCAATTGCTGGTTTATTGCTTGTGTTAGAGTTTGTCGTCGCTGTGCATAAAGTATTCTCATGCGTCGGATGTGGCTTTCTAGATGCCCTTCGTTGATGAAATTGGTCAAAGTGTGCTGCTCCAGAAGTGGAGATTGGCGATCGCTCAACCACTTCGCTTGACCAACAATGGGTGCGAGTTGCTGCGGCACCACAATGTATCCCATTCGCAGAGAAGGAAAGAGAACTTTGGAGAAGGTGCCAATATAAATGACTGAATTGCTACCGGTTAGCCCCTGTAAAGCAGGAATCGGGCGTTCATCAAAGCGAAATTCGCTATCATAATCATCCTCTAAAATCGTTGCACCAGATTCCTGTGCCCAGGCTAGTAGTGCCAATCGTCTGGATAAGGACAATACTACCGCCGTAGGATATTGATGGGACGGTGTGACATAAACCAACTTAACAGGCGGTGAAGAGGTGAAGAGGGATTCAACAACGATCCCTGCCTCATCCACTGGAACAGGAACAACTTCTGCCCCTTGTGCCTGGAAAACACGTCGTGCTTCTACATAGCTAGGATCTTCTACCGCAATTCGATCGCCCCTGTCTAGCAACAACCGAGCCAACAGATCCAGAGCTTGCTGAGAGCCACTGACAACAATCACCTGATCAGGGTTACACTGTACCGCACGCGATTGCAGGAGATAGCGGGAAATCGCTTCTCGTAACGGTTTGTAGCCTAATGGATTAGAAGGGTAGTCAAGCATGTTAGCACCTGAAGAACATGCGCGTGAGAACAATCGTTTCCATACGTGAATTGGAAACTCGTCTAGAGCAGGTCTGCCGCATTGATCGAAATGAATCACTATTCCTGGATCAGGTAGCTTGGGCAATTCTATAGTTGCCAATGCAGCTCCATAGCTGGATAACTTAATCCGAGGTTGAGGTGTAGATGCAACAGGTTGAGGAACGGGCGATGGCAATAATTGATCCGGGAGTTCGCAGGCGACGAAGGTTCCAGATGCCGGAACTGTTCTCAGGTAGCCTTCACTGATCAATTGCTCATAGCTCAATAGAACAGTTGTGCGTGAAATCGCCAACGCTTTTGCCAGAGCGCGGGATGAGGGCATTCTCTGGATGCGCTGGAGCCGACCGGATAGGATCGCCTGACGTAACTCGTTGTAAAGCTGTTGGTGCAGCGGAACAGTGGAAGTATTATCTAGCTTGAGAGCAAGATCCATCATAGTTTTATCCAACTGGTCTGGTCAATCATGCAAAAACTGGTACTTGTGCCATACCAGAATACTGATTACCTTAACGATAGAGGCAGTGAAGGTAGAACTACCTTTAGGCTAGTGAGTTGAAGTTTTAGTAGCCGATCGCATTAATAAATCATCACAATTTTTGCCTACAGTTAGACCTGAAACATTCACCTGAATTATCGACGAGTGCATTAGAATATGACCTCTTTCAATCAATCCTCACCCATTCGTCTACTTCTGGTAGATGATCAAATGTTAGTTAGTCATGGGTTAAAGGCAATGCTTGAGATAGAACCAGAATTGCAGATTGTTGGCATTGCTAACAACGGTGAAGCGGCAATTCAACAGGTTGCTGCGCTGCACCCTGACCTAGTGTTAATGGATGTGAGAATGCCAATTATGGACGGACGAGAAGCAACGCGCCTAATCTGCCAGCAGTTTCCAGAAGTCAAGGTGCTTGTACTCAGTACATTTGATGATGACCAGTACATTACAGACTCTATCCGGGCAGGAGCAAAGGGGTATTTGCTCAAAGATATGCCGTCTGAAGAGCTAGTACAGGCAATTCAGTTGGCACATCATGGCTACACTCAATTGAGTCCAGGCTTGATGGAAAAGCTGATCACAAAGGTCGCAGAAACCAATTCTCATCGCGCTCAATCAGAGCAGATTCTTCAGTTAACGCCTCGCGAGCAGGAGGTGTTGCAGCTTATCAGCAGTGGGGCAACAAATCGGGAAATTGCTCAACAGCTTTACATTGCAGAGGGAACTGTCAAAACTCATATTACTCACCTGCTGTCGCGCCTGAATCTACGAAACCGATCGCAGCTGGCTATCTATGCAAATTCTGTATTTGGGGTTTAAGAAAGTCAACATTCACGGGTCTCAGCGGCAGCGTAACCTGAATCTGGCAGCCCTTTCCCAAGGTACTTTCAATACGAAAATTACCGTTGAGAGCGGCAACTCGCTCTTGCATGCCTTGCAATCCAAATCCACTCGACTTTTGAGCCGGGTTAAATCCTTTGCCATTGTCCCTCACAGTCAACTGGATGTAATCTGCTGTTGTTTTAATTTGAACTTCGATTTTTGTTGCCTGAGCGTACTTGCTAGTATTTGTTAAAGCTTCTTGAGCAATACGATATAACGCTTTATCGATCTCTAATGACGTAGAAGCAGAAATAGAGATGTTTGTAGAGGCTGATATTCCCATTCCTTGTCGAAAGTCGTTGACCAATCCTTCAATAGCTTCGTCCAAAGGGGGTTCTTCTCGCATATCGGCTCGGAGAGTGCTGACTGATCGCCGGACTTCCTGCATTGCAGTTACTGCCAAACGTTGGGCTTGTTCAATGAATCCTTGTGCTCGGTTGACATCGTGCTGCCAGAGCTTTACGGCGGTTTGCAGTTGAATGTTTTGAGCGGTGAGTGTATGTCCAAGTGAGTCATGAATTTCGCGGGCAATGCGGTTGCGCTCCTGAATCGCAGCTAAATCTTCGACCTGAAGTGCATAGTGCTGTAACTGTTGATGGGCGATCGCTAACTGTTCTTTGGTTCGTCGCTCCGATAGAAGTGTGCTAACTAGCTTTAAAGCGAAAAATAACCCTAAACCAAACATTAGAGTCTCAGCGACCAGGTGCATCCAAAATAGGTGGCGGCTACCGACATCCACTAGCAAAGCAATATTTTGAACGTAACGCACTTGATGAACTAAAAACAGGGCAAAACTTAAACCTGCTATAATCCACCGCCCAATTGACTCAAACAAAAAGCAACTTTGAACTAGTATAATCAAATACAGCGTTGGCAGAACATGGAGATATCCAAGCGTTGCACCGTAAAATACTAAACAGATCTCAATAGCAACATAGACAATCCTATAGAGCAGCGTACCGCTCGGCAACATCGCAGACATTACACTTAGAGTAATTAACACCAGAATATGCTGAATCGGCAAGCGGTTTTCCTCCACGGATTCCATGATTGCAAAAGAAAAACAGGTTGCAATCATTACCCACTCTGCATAAAGCAAGAATCGGAACGGGTTAGATTGGAGTTTAAGAGGGTGTAGAAGAATATTCATAAGGACAAACAATGCTCCACTCTGTGAATACTATTATCTACACTGAGACACTATCCCCTTTTGATAGAGAAAACAAAATAGGATGCTAACGAAAGCCAAATGAATACTTTACTAAAGTACAAAA
>DATNOY010000145.1:0-7087 GCA_036703495.1 Coleofasciculaceae cyanobacterium | reverse complement strand
CAACAAATTGAAATCCGCATTTGGGACTATGGTGAGCCTTTTGATTTAGAACAAAAACTTAAAAGCTTGCCTGCCAAAATCGATTCAGATTCCATTGGCGGTCGGGGCTTGAAGTTGCTCATGCTGATGGCAGGGCACCTCAGCTATTCCCGAACCGCAGACGATCGCAATTGTTTATTAATCACCAAGCAATTTTCTCGTTCCCCTTAATTTCTACGCCTGCTCTTAGATATCTCTGCTCTCAGATATCTCTCAGATATCTCTCAGATATATAGAACAGTGTGCTCTCGGCTAAAGCCAAATAATTTTTTGAAAGCCTCGCGGAGCTAAGCTTCAAAAATCATCTGGACTTGACTCCGTTGAAAATTGCTATAGTGCGACGCATTTAGATGAGGACTGCTGCTGCACGTCATTCCAACCGTCAGCCAAGTCCTAGCGCTTTGCATTTCAATTAAGCTGTATCTTATCCCTTTGAAAATCGCTATACTCCCCTGTCCTCTTCGTTATCTGGATGCTTATGACTGCTTCAACCGCGCCCTATGGCTCCTGGAAATCTCCTATTACCTCAGATCTGATTGTGGCCGGCAGCATTCGCTTGGGTGAAATTCAGCTAGATGGTGAAACCCTCTATTGGAGCGAAGGCCGTCCCTCGGAAGGAGGACGCACTGCACTCGTCTCGCGAACGCCTGAAGGTCAAGTTCAGGATCGGACACCGCTGCCCTTTAACGTCAGAACTCGCGTGCATGAGTATGGGGGCGGGGCTTATTTGGTGGCAGACGGGACGATCTACTTCTCCAACTTTGCTGATCAGCGGCTGTATCGTCAGCCGTTGGGGGCTGAGCCGCAGCCCATCACCCCCGAAACAGGATTTCGCTATGCGGATGCGGTGTTAGATCGGCAGCGCCAGCGCCTGATTTGCGTCCGGGAAGACCATACCGCCGGAGGGGAACCCGCCAATACAATTGTGGCGGTAGCGGCTGAGCCGGTCGCAACGGCTCCCCTAGACGGTGGGCAGGTGTTGGTGGCAGGTAGCGATTTCTATGCCAATCCCCGCCTCAATGCCGAAGGATCACGCCTCTGCTGGCTGAGCTGGAACCATCCCAACATGCCCTGGGACGGCACAGAACTCTGGGTGGCGGCAGTTGCTCCAGATGGCACATTGGGTGAAGCAGAACGGATTGCCGGTGGGCAGGCAGAGTCGGTGTTTCAGCCGGAGTGGTCGCCCGATGGCCAGCTGTATTTTGCCAGCGATCGCACGGGTTGGTGGAACCTGTATCGCTGGAATCCTGCTGCCGGAAGCGTGGAGGCACTCTGTCCTAAATCGGCAGAATTTGGGCTACCGCTGTGGGTATTTGGCATGGCGACCTATGGCTTTGAGTCAGCAGAAAGCTTGATCTGCACCTATGTAGAAGCCGGAGTTCAGCACCTGGCCCGCCTCAACACGCGCAGCCTGGAATTGACTGAAATTCCTATCCCCTACTCCCATCTAGGAGGTCTGAAAGTGGGGGCTACATTTGCAGCATTTGTCGGCGGTTCGGCCACTGCCCCTAGCGCCATTGCTCGTCTCGATTTGCCAACCGGCGCGGTGCAAGAACTGCGCCGGTCGAGCGAGTTAACCCTTGATGCCGGCTATCTTTCGGTGCCTGAAGTGATTGAGTTTCCGACCGAGCATGGACTCACAGCCTATGGGTTCTACTATGCTCCCCACAACCAGGACTATGTTGCCCCTGCCGATCAACGCCCCCCGTTGCTAGTGAAAAGCCACGGCGGCCCTACCGCAGCCACTTCCGCCAGCTTCAATCCGGGCATCCAGTACTGGACGAGTCGGGGGATTGCCGTTCTGGATGTCAACTATGGCGGTAGCACAGGCTATGGGCGGGAGTATCGGGAACGCTTGAAAGGACAGTGGGGCATTGTGGATGTCGATGACTGCGCTAACGGAGCAAAATATTTGGTCGCTAAAGGATTAGTCGATGGCGATCGCCTCTGTATTGATGGCGGCAGTGCTGGCGGTTATACAACGCTAGCTGCACTCACCTTCCGGGATGTGTTTAAAGCCGGAGCCAGTTTCTATGGCGTGAGTGATCTGGAAGCCTTGGCCCAAGACACCCACAAGTTTGAGTCGCGTTATCTAGATGGGCTGATTGGCAAATACCCAGAGGAGCAGCAAATTTATGTAGAGCGATCGCCGATTCATGCGGTGGATCGGCTAGACTGCCCGCTGATCTTCTTCCAGGGCGACGAAGACAAGATTGTGCCCCCCAACCAAGCCGAACGGATGGTGAATGCGCTCAAAGCCAAGGGGTTGCCGGTTGCCTATGTGCTCTATGCCGGAGAACAGCATGGTTTTCGGAAAGCTGAAAACATCAAGCGCACCTTGGACGGCGAACTGTATTTCTACTCCAAAGTGTTTGGGTTTGACTTGGCAGAAGCCGTAGAGCCAGTGGCGATCGAAAATCTCTAGGCTAAACCCAGAATATGGTTTGGAAGCAAGACTTCCAAACAATAGACTTTATCGGAAGTTGGTTTGTGGTGCGGCTCCGCCGCACCACAAACCAACTTCCAAACCGAAAACCTTATTTTCAATTAAGTCTAATTAAGTCTAATATGCAAAGCTTATTTCCCCAAAGGTTCGTCCCTTAACACAGCCTGTACGGTGTCTAATAATTCTTTGACCATATAGGGCTTTGATAAAAAGGCTTTCACCCCAATCTCTGAGCCTTCGATAAACAGATTATTGGAAATCAGACCGCTCGTAGCAATCACCTTGACCTGAGGATTGAGTTTTTGCAGCGCTCGGAGGGCGGTTAATCCATCCATGGCGGGCATCATGCTATCCATCAGCACCACACTAATCTCATGCTGGTGTTGAACGTATAAAGTCAGCCCTTCAACCCCATCCCTGGCCAGCAGCGTTCGGTAATTGTGGGTTTCTAAGGCGTTTTGTGCAACCTGCTGAATTAAAGGCTCATCATCCACAATCAGAACTAACTCTTGGTGTCCTGCTAGTAGCGTTAGGTCGTCTGGGGGGGGTGGCACCTCAGCGGCGATCGCCGGTAGATATACCTTAAACTGCGTTCCCCGTCCCACCTCGCTATAGGCTTTAACAAAGCCGCCGTGATTTTTGACAATGCCCAGAACAGTGGATAGTCCCAACCCTGTACCTTTACCCGCCTCTTTGGTCGTAAAAAACGGATCAAAGATTCGATCTAAAAATTCAGCCGGAATGCCTGTTCCGGTATCGGCTACTGTAATCACCACATAAGCCCCTGGCTGAGCATCCAGATTCAGACGGCAATACGCTGCATCTACGAATTGGTCGGCGGCAGCCACAGTCAGCACTCCACCCAGGGGCATGGCATCCCGAGCGTTAACGCAGAGGTTCAGGAACACCTGATGCAGTTGCGTCGCATCGGCAGAAACTGTCCACAGCTCGGTTGTCGGAATATTTCGATGAATTTCAATATTTTTTGGAAAAGTTTGCTGAGCAACTTGCAACACTTCCGATAACAGGTGTCTGACTTGTAGCGACACCCGTTTACCGTCTGCCCCGCGAGCAAATTCCAAAATTTGTTTGACCAGGTCTGCTCCCCGTTTAGCACTACTCTCCATCATTTTGAGGAGCTGCTGCTGCCGTTCATCTAGATCGGGGAGTTTTAAGGGCAGCAGTTGCGTACCGGCCAAAATTGGGGTGAGGATATTGTTGAAATCATGCGCAATGCCGCTGGCCAGCGTGCCAAGGCTTTCCAGCCGTTGAGCCCGAAAAAACTGAGCTTCTAGCTGTTTTTTCTCGGTAATATCCGTACTGACGGTCAGAATGGATTTAGGCTTACCCGCTTCATCGCGAACCATCGTCCAACGGCTTTCAACCATAATGGGCTTACCGTCTTGGGTAACTTGCTGAAGCTCTCCTTGCCACTGCCCCGTTTCGTTCAGGGCGGTTTGCATCGCTTCTAAGGAGGGTAGCATTGCCCCAGAGCGGTACAGCAGATCAAGGGCATTTTTGCCGAGTGCGGCGGCAGACTGCCATCCATACAAACGCTCGGCCCCTTTATTCCAAAAGCAGATGTGGTGTTCCAGATCGAGAACACAAATTGCGTCAGTGGCGATATCTAGCAGAGCCGCTTGTTCCCGCATGGTTTGTTCGGTCTGCTTGCGTTCTGTAATGTCTTTGGCAAAGCAATAGTGTCCGCTAAATTGCTGCTGTTTGTCGTAGGCAGTCACCATCACCATTTGTTTATAAAAGCTAGAGCGGTCTTTGCGCAGACCTCTGGCTTCCACGTCTACCTTGCCATGGCGCAGCATGTGTTGATAGGCTGCCGCCATTTTGGACTGATCTTCCGGATGAACGGTTTGTTGCCATGGCATACCAATCATCTCTTCCGGATGATGCCCCACCATGGCGGCATAGGCACCATTGGCTGAAACGTAACAACCCT
This sequence comes from Coleofasciculaceae cyanobacterium, assembly GCA_036703495.1. Taxonomy (GTDB): domain Bacteria; phylum Cyanobacteriota; class Cyanobacteriia; order Elainellales; family Elainellaceae; genus Drouetiella. Next base: position 2,648 of record DATNOY010000145.1, on the reverse strand, counting down.
GGGGATCTAGCTGAGAAATGCCCTCAACCGCACTTTCTAGGGCGGCACTCAAGCTGTGGAGGGCTGCTTCTGCCCGCAGCCGCTCGGTAATGTCATTGACCAGCACGACGCAGGCTGGTTCATTGGCAAACGGGACAGTGTGCAGCCTGACCTCAACGTCGATTAAATTGCCATCTTTTTTACAATGCTTCCAAAACCCAGCATAGCTGCCTCCCAACTTGAGGGTAGATTGGGTGCGGTGCAGGGCTGGAAGATCTTCAGGAGGAAGAATATCAGCAATCGTCATGCTGAGAAATTCTGCTTTGGAATAGCCGTAATGGGCGATCGCCGCCCGATTGACCGCCAGAAAAGCCAGCGTTTCTTTGTTAAATACCCACATGGGGTTGGGGTTGCTGTCAAACAGCAAGCGATACCGTTCTTCACTGTCCCGCAGGGCCTGTTCGGTCTGGTAGCGTTTTTGCCGTTCTTCTGCTTCTCGTAGCTCCCGCTCTACCGCAGGCAATAAACGGGTTAAATTGCCTTTAATAATGTAATCATGGGCTCCAGCTCGCATAGCAGCAACGGCAACTTCTTCGCCAATAGTGCCGGAAACAATAATAAACGGCAAATCTAGCTGCTGCCTCTGGAGCAATTTCAACGCTTCTGGAGCACTGAACGTGGGCAACGTGTAATCTGCGATCACAATATCCCAAGGCTGGCGATCGAGCGCTGCCTGCATAGCAGCAGCAGTATCTACGCGATCGCTATGCAGGGTATAGCCCCCTCGACGCAACTCCCGCAGCACCAGGAGCATGTCATCTTCAGAGTCTTCGATAATTAGAACATGCAGCTGAGGACTCATCTAGGCTGCCTCCCAAACCTGGGTTTATAAAATTGGGTTCCTAAAATTGGGCTTTTAAAGTTGGTTTTTAAATTGGGTTCCTATCCTAAAGGGGCAGTAGGGGGAATACTGCCCAGCCCACTCCTAAAAAGTGTTTCTAAAGTTCGGAATTTTAAAGGGGCGGTAGTTCATTCATCAACAGCCAATACATGCCCAACTGCCGAATAGCCTCGGAAAATTGAACAAAATCGACTGGTTTACGGATATAACTATTGCACCCTAGATTATAGCTATTGAGGACATCTTGCTCCTCAGTGGAAGTCGTCAAGACAACCACAGGCAAAAGCTTAGTGCGTTCATCTTCCCGCAAACGCCGCAAGACTTCAAGCCCATCTATGCGGGGCAGCTTCAAATCCAGCAAAATCACTGTCGGCTTTAAGCTGAGATCCCGCCCTGCATATTGACCGATGCCAAACAGATAATCTAGAGCCTCCACTCCATCACGAGCAACCACAATTTGATTGCCGATATGGTGACGCTTCAGGGCCCGAATTGCCAGTGCTTCATCGTCAGGATTATCCTCCACTAAAAGAATCGTTTTATCATTGAAGCTCATGCCCCGATCTTCTCCTCAGCTAGGGTAAAGTAAAACGTTGCACCCTGTTCCACTGCTCCTTCTGCCCACGCCCGTCCCCCATGCCGATGCACAATTCGCTGGACGGTGGCCAGCCCAATGCCATTGCCCGGAAAGTCGTGAACGCCATGTAACCGCTGAAAGGGGCCAAACAGTTTGTTGACGTAAGCCATATCAAACCCTGCACCATCATCTCGTACAAAGTAGATAGGGATGCTACTGGCTTGAGGAATACTGCCAAATTCAATTTTAGACTGAGGACGTTTGGAGGTAAATTTCCAGGCATTACTCAATAAATTTTCTAAGACGACCTGCAGCAGATGGGCATCGCCTTGGGCTACCAGCCCCGGTTGAACGATAAATTCCACCTGTCGCTCTGGCTGACTTTGCTGTAAATCACTACAGAGGCGACTGGCAATTCGGCTCAGATCCACGGGTTCCAGACGGAGGTCACTGCGCGTCACCCGTGAGAGGGTGAGGAGGTCATCAATCAGCTGCCCCATTCGTTGGGTGGCTGCCCGAATGCGGCGCAGGTAATCTTGCCCGGTGGTATCTAGCTGATCGTGGCAATCTTCCAAGAGTGCCTGGCTAAAGCCATCAATGCTGCGTAAGGGAGCCCGTAAATCATGGGAAACTGAATAGCTAAAGGCTTCTAGCTCCTTGTTGACGGCTCTCAGTTCCAGGATGGCTTGCCGCAGCCCTTGGTTCAAGGCTTGCTCTCGTTGCTCGGCTTGCTGTCGCTCATCAATTTCTGCCCGGAGATCTGCCATCAGCTCGGCGTGCTGCAAGGCAATCCCTAAATGGTTGGCAATTTGGTTGACAAACTCAATCTCGATCGGTTGCCACTGGCGCGGCGCGCGGCATTGATGAATGCAAAGTAGCCCCCAGAGTTTTGCACCTTGCAACAGCGGCACCACCAGGTTTGCCCGCACCTGAAATTGGGATAGAACCTGGATGTGGCAATCGCTCAGTCCTGCTGCATGAATATCGGCTACGGCCTGCACCCGCCCCCGCTGATAATGAATAGCGAATTGATCCCCAAAGCAATGGTCATGAATCTTTTGCGCCATTGCCGAAGTGAAGGCAGGATCAACCGCTTCAGACACAAACTCTCCATCATCCCAACCGGCATCAGGATAAAAGCGAAACATGCCCACTCGGTCTGCCGCCAGAAGCTGCCGAACCTCGATCGCT
>DATNOY010000144.1:0-11389 GCA_036703495.1 Coleofasciculaceae cyanobacterium | reverse complement strand
GCTCTGGGCAGTCTGGTGACAGCGATCGCAGTGACTCAGCTGAAGCGTTGGCGACCCAAACCTAAAATTCATTCAACGTCGGAGCCGGTAGCTTCATCCTCGGCTCATTAAGGTTTGAACAGTAGGTTTGAGTAATGGGTTTGAACAGCAGGTAAACAGTGGGTTTGAACAGCAGGTAAACAGTGGGTATTCGGGCGCTTCCTGCCTGCATACCCACTTTCGATATGGGGGGAGTCCCTCAGGGCGATAACGCAACAGGAGCTGTGCCTAGCTGAAGCGCATACAAATTAGCATAAACACCCCGTTGAGCCATCAACTCGGCATGGGTGCCGCGTTCCACAATTTGTCCCTGCTGAATCACTAGCACTTGATCCGCTTGAGTAACCGTACTGAGGCGATGAGCAATCACAAAACTGGTGCGACCTTTGAGCAGACGGGCGATCGCCGTTTGTACTAGTGCTTCAGTGCGGGTATCAATGCTGCTGGTGGCTTCATCTAGAATCAGAATCCGTGGGTCGATCAACACAGCCCGGGCAATGCTGATCAGCTGTCGCTGTCCCTGGCTCAGGGGTGCGCCTCGTTCGCCCAATTGAGTGCTGTAGCCCTGCGGCAATGAAGTAATGAACTCATGCACATTCGCTAGCTGGGCGGCTGCCTCAATCTCAGCCTGAGTTGCGTTTGGCAAGCCAAAAGCAATATTTTCAGCAACGGTGCCACTAAACAAAATATTGTCTTGCAACACAATCCCAATCTGACGGCGCAAGCTGGTTTGGGTAACGCTCCGCACATCGATGCCATCAATTTTGACGGCACCGCCCGAAACATCATAGAACCGTAGAATCAGGTTAATAATCGTGCTTTTTCCGGCTCCGGTTGGCCCGACTAAGGCCACCATTTGACCCGCCTGCGCCTGCAGATTGACTCCTTTCAGCACCATTTGATCGGCGGTATAGCCAAATCTCACGTCCTCAAAGGTGACTTGCCCGCGAACCGGCGGCATCTCAGTTGCATCGGCGGCATCTTTGAGCTGAGACGGTTCATCTAACAGCTGAAAAATCCGCTCTAGTCCGGCAAAGGCAGACTGAGCCTGCGTGTAAAACTGGCTGAGGATTTGGATGGGGCGAAAGAACTGCTGCACATACAGCAAGAAGGAAGTGACGACCCCGACCGTGGCTGCTCCCGTCACGGCGAGATAACCGCCATAGGCTAATACCCCTGCCGTAGCCAGGGTGTTGAGAAAATCAATTGAGGGCAAAAAGGCGGCCGTGATCGCCACTGCCTGAACATTGGCATCGCGATTGGCTGCATTGAGGCTATCAAATTCGGCAATGTTGAGCGAAACCCGATTAAAGGCCTGCGCCTCCCGCACACTGCCAATGTCTTCTTCTAGCTTGGCCGACAGTTCGCCGATCGTCTGGCGGGTGACGCGAAATCGGGCTCTGGCCCAGCGGGCAAACAACCCTGTTGTGAAAATCATCAGCGGCACCACCAGATTGCTCAGCAGTCCCAGCTGTAAATTAATGGTGAGCATGGCAATCACAATGCCCACCAAACTGAAGAAGTTGCCGAGCATCTGAGCGATCGTTTGCCCAAACGCCTGATTGACCGTATTAACATCGTTGAGCAGGCGGCTCATCAAGTCACCGGCTTCGCTGCGATCGAAAAAGCTGAGCGGCAAACTTTGAATTTTGGCAAAAATATCTTGCCGCAGTTGGGCCAGCAGCCGCTGCATAATCCAGCCCACGCGCAAAATTTGTCCGCGGATTGCCCAAACGCCAGTCAGATAGACCACCGCTAACCCTGACAGCAGCAGCAGCAGCCCCCGCAGATTGCCCTGCGCAATCAAATGATCGATCGACCAACCGATCAAAAACGGCCCGATTACCTGAGTCGTTGCCCCCATGAGCACCAACGAGAGGGCGATCGGAATTTCCTGGCGATAAGGACGCAGATATCTCAGAAAGCGCCGCAGCGTAGAGAGTTGCCGAGTGGCCTGCTGGTCAGATGCAATAACGGGACCTGCGACTCTCATGAATTCTCCTGAAGCTTGCTAACCTCAAGGCATCTTGAGGAATACCCTTGAGCTGTAGAGATTCTACCATTGCCCAGAAAGTGACTAGCACGTTCCGAAGAGTAGGGGTGGGAGCCTCACGCAAAGGTTCCACCCGCACCCCTCCCCGCAAACATGACAGGACATTAGAATTGATGGATCACCGTCACGCCGATTCCCTGAAAACTATCCAGGTTAACCAACTCTTCCAGAGCTTCCTCCAGACGGATGGTTTTGCCAATTAACTTTTCAGGCTGCAGTTTCCCCGCCTCAATCATCCTCAGCAATGCGCCATATTGATAAGCCTGCATGCCATGACTGCCCAAAATTTCTAGCTCATTAGCAATTACTTTGTCCATGGGTACAGCAGGATGTCGATGTTGCGCCAGCATCAGCCCCACCTGAATGTGTTTGCCACGTTTCCTCAGGTTGGAGATGGAGTTAAAGCAGGTGGTCGGGCTCCCTAGCGCATCTAGAGAAACCTGAACTCCGCCCTGGCTAATCTCTAAGACGGCTGCCACAACATCCTCAACCTCACTAGCATTCACTGTCGCGACCGCACCGACCGAGCGGGCAAAGTCCAGCTTTTCCGGCGTCAGGTCGATCGCAATCACATTTGCCCCCAAGGCATTAGCAATCATAATGGCCGATAACCCTACGCCCCCACAACCATGCACCGCCACCCATTGCCCTGCCGTCACCCGACCTTGCGCAACGACGGCTCGAAATGCGGTACTAAAGCGGCAGCCTAAGCTGGCCGCAGTCACACAATCTAGCTGATCGGGCAGGCGGACTAAATTAACATCGGCATACTCGATCGCTACATATTCCGCGAACGATCCCCAATGGGTAAAACCGGGTTGGAACTGCCGATCGCACACCTGATGATTACCCGAAACGCACTGGGGGCAATTGCCACAGCCACAGACAAAGGGCAAGGTCACGCGATCGCCAATCTGCCACCGAGACACCCCCTGACCCACGGCTGCCACCACTCCAGCCAGCTCATGTCCGGGGACATGGGGGAGCTGAATATCCGGGTCGTGCCCCATCCAGCCGTGCCAATCGCTGCGGCAGACGCCGGTTCCTTCTACGCGTAGCACGACACCCCCCCGAGGCGGAGCGGGATCCGGAACAGTCTGTAGGGTCAGCGGTTGGGCAAAGGCTTCATAAACGGCTGCTTTCATCGGGCTTAGCACAAAAAAGGGGTCTAGGCTCAGTTATATCAAGCCCAGACCCTTTTGAGATAGCCGTGTTGAATGACGATTAGACCCTCAGCAGCGCCAAAACTTCAGCATGAGCCAACACTGCATCTGGATGATCTTGCAGAGCGCTGTAGTACTTTTTCTCAAATCGGCTGCCGGCGGCGGCCGGTGTCAGCAAAGCCCGAACTTGTTGCCTGAGTTGATTAACGTCATCGGGCAAGATAGGGGCATCGGCTTGCAGCAGCTCATCGATCTGCACAATCTGCTCAGAAATGCGATGCAGCCAGGCAAATTGGTCATGGTCAATCACGAGTTGCAGGAGTTCCCCGCTGGAGACGCGCCCTTGTGCCTGTTCGTAGGTGATGCGTTCGTTGTCCAACAACACGCGATGCAGCTGCAGCAGTTTGTTGCGCAAATCCCGCAGGTGTTGATGTTGATGGATGCGTTGTAACAGTGTGCTAGCCAATGTTGCGGCCCTCCCGTGATGCTAACGTGCTTGAGCAAATACAAGCTATATCTTATATAAGATTAATCATATAATAGCATATGATAATGGCATAAGAGCCTATAAAAACTAAACCTGCGGGTTTTTACAACTTCTGGTAGGGAAAACCGTCTATGTCCCTTGCACATGTGATTTTGGGTCTGCTTCAGCAACAGGCAAGAACCGGCTACGACCTTAAAACAAGCTGCTTTGATCAATGCATTACGCATCTCTGGCAAGCTGACCAAGCCCAAATTTATAGAACGCTAGACAAGCTAGAGGCTCAGGGTTGGATCAGCTGTACGGTTGAGATCCAGCACGATCGCCCCAATCGCAAAGTTTATAGCCTCACAGCAGCAGGCGAAGCGGAACTGGTGGGGTGGCTGCAATGTCCGCAACCCTGCCCTACCGTGCGCGATCCTGCTTTAGCTCAGGTGTATTTTGCAGGACTGTTACCCCAGCCAGACTTGCTGAACCTGTTGCAACGGCAGCTAGAAACTCGTCAACAGAAGCTCACCGCATGTGAGGCGATCGAGATAGCCCCTCATCCATCCGTCGCGCGGGAGCAGCTGATGCAGCAACTCGTCCGAGACTTGGTGATTCGTCGAGAGCAGGTGTATCTAGACTGGTTAAAGGAGTCCATTGAGGCGATTCAGCGCTTGTAGGCAGCAGGAAAATCTTTAAGGGTACTCTCGACAACAGATTCATACTCTCACTTGAGTTAGTTTGGATAGCGCTGATTGAAGAAGGCGTTTTAAAGAGGGTTCCAGATCTTAAACAATGCGGATTCTGTTAGTAGAAGATGATCACCAATTGGCAGAATCTCTGACCGAAGCACTTGTGGTACAACGATACGGAGTGGACTTAGTCAGAGATGGTGAATCAGCTTGGGATAAGACGCAACTCTATGTCTACGACTTAATTGTGATGGATGTGACTCTGCCGAAGCTAGATGGCATTCGTCTCTGTGAGCGGTTACGCAGTCATGGCTATGCTGCTCCTGTGTTAATGCTGACCGCTCGGGATACCAGCCTGGATAAAGTGATGGGGTTGGATGCGGGAGCAGATGCCTATATGGTTAAGCCATTTAATTTGCAGGAGTTACTGGCGCAGATTCGAGCATTGCTACGTCGTGGCCAGTCGGGTGTAAGTCCGGTTTTAAGCTGGGGAGATCTATCACTGGATCCTGCTAGCTATGAAGTGATGTACAGGCGATCGCCCATCCGCCTCACCCCTAAAGAGTTTGCCTTAATGGAAGCACTCTTGCGCTATGGCAAGCGAGTACTTAGCCGGACTGCGATTCTAGAACAGATCTGGACATGGCAAGAGCTACCTGAAGAAGAGACAATTAAAACCTATATTAAGAACTTGCGGGCAAAGCTTAGAGATGCCGGAGCGCCCAAAGATTTAATTGAAACGGTTCATGGTGTAGGGTATCGGTTAAAACCGTTAGATCCCGGATAACAATATAAATTTATAATCGACTCAGGTCAAAAAATAGGATGAATTCTCAGCGCAATACTTTGAGTGGCGCTGAAAATCAGATCTGGTTTTGAGAAATTTTTTCATGTCAATGCAAAAAACTGTGGAGAAACCCTGACATTCTCCCCGATTTCTCCCCGAAAACTTCCCCTAAATTTATACGCTGACTCTATAGGCTGAATCCATCAGTTTCGCTGCGGGAACTTGATAGAGTCCAGAACCAAGATAACTGGCGATACAGGATTAAAGACGTCAAAGTTCTGTATCTTATGATGCAATTTTAGACCTAACTCGACTCATTTGTAAAGGAGCATCGATGAGAATTCATAGACGACAGTTTTTGCATCTAGGTGCAGGGGCAGCAGTGGCGATCGCGGCTCACGGCTGCACCCAGTCCCAGGCTTCCAACCCGTCTGCAGCGGCTAGCGGCTCAGAGAATCCCGGCAAAATTTCGATTGGCTTCTGGCCGGTTGCAGCTGGATTACCCTTGTTTATTGCTGATAAGAAAGGATATTTCAAGGAAGCTGGATTAGACGTAGACGTGGTGAAATTTGCCTCGGCTAACCAAGTGGCAGAGTCCCTGATTGCAGGACGGCTACAGGGGACTGGAAATGGAGTGGCTAGCGGTGCGCTGGGGTTGTCTGAAATTGCGTCGCCGGGATTATTCAAAATTATTGCGGCGAATCCCAGCAATGTTGACCACAAGCTAGAGCAAGTGATTGTTGCAAAAGATAGCCCAATCCAGTCCATTGCCGACTTGAAGGGCAAGAAAGTTGCGTCAGGACCCGGGGCACAAAACCTGGCGATCGCCCAGGCCATCTTGGCAAAAGCCGGAATCAGCGACCCGCAGGTGCAGCAGCTCGAAATTCGACAGCATGTGGCAGCGATCGAGTCGGGTCAAATTGATGCCGCTTACACGCTGGAACCAACGGGGACGGTGGGTGAAATCAAAGGGATTGCCCGTGTTTTAGAGTATGGGGTCGTTTCCAAATACATCTTGAACAATCCAAAAGCTCCGTGGTTTGGCGGTGCAGCAGCCCTCAGCAGCAAGTTTATTCAGCAGTATCCAGCCACTACTAAAACTTATGTAGCAGCCTACCGTCGCGCCATTGAAGAGATTCGCACCAACCCCGATCAGGTCCGGCAATATCTGGTGGGCTACACCGCGATTGAAGGAGAACTAGTGCAGAAAGTACCGCTAGTCGCCTATACCCTGTACGACGAGTTTAAGCCAGAAGACGTGAGCTATTTTCAGAAGTTCTTTGACTTTATGACGGATAAAAAGGTGTTTGCCAAACAGGTTGATGTTGCTAGTCTGCTGTACAAACCCGCATAGGCTGTCGTTTGAGCCCACCTTTGGATGAACGCTGGGAGACCTCTAACCATGATGAATTCTGTGACTAGCCCGCCGATCGCCCCACCGGAGCACTTTATTTCTGTACAGGGGTTGTGCAAGTCGTTTGCAGGACAACCGCTCTACGAGGACTTTAACCTCGATCTGCCCAACAACCAACTGGTTTCGATTTTTGGCCCCAATGGATGTGGCAAGTCTACCCTGATCAATATGATCAGCGGACTGATTCCCTGCGATCGCGGTGAGATTCGGATTCATGGTAAACCGATTCGCCGGGCCAAAATTGGCTATGTGTTTCAAAACTACCGCGATTCCATGTTTCCCTGGATGAGTGCCTATGACAATATTGCCTATCCGCTACGGGTCAAGGGCATGGCAGAACGAGAGTGTCGCGATCGGGTTGAACGTCTGATCAGCACTTTTAATATTCGCCTCGACCTGAAACGTTATCCCTACAGTTTTTCTGGGGGACAGCAGCAGTTGGTTTCCATCCTGCGGGCGCTGGTTGCCGATCCAGAAGTGTTGTTTCTGGATGAACCCTTCTCGGCGCTGGACTTTGAAACTACTCTATTTGTGCGGGATAAGCTCCAAGAAATCTTCATGGCGACTGCTATTCCAATGTTGATGGTGGTGCACAACCTGGAGGAAGCGGTGTTTCTGGCAGACACTGTGCTGCTGCTCAGCAAGCGTCCCACGCATCTGGTTGAGGCTGTTTCCTTCACGGTTCCTCGCCCTCGGACTCCCGATACCCTTACCTCATCCGAATTTGTTCAGGTCAGCCGTCACTGTTTAGAAATCTTTCGTCAGGAGATGCGGAAATGACTGCTAGCGTTCATTCATCCCAGAGTCGGGTTCAGCGTTTCTCCCTGTCCCGCTTGGCCGATCGCTTGTTACCGCTTGTCGGGGTTTTGGTATTGTTTGGAGTCTGGTGGCTGATTGCGGTCTCTGGACTGATCAATCCCGTGCTGCTGCCCACGCCGATCGCCACCCTCGGCACCTTAATCACCAGCATGTTTACGGGAACAATGCTGCCCGATTTTTTCGCGACGGTGCTGCGCACCTTTAGCGCTTTCTTGATGGCGGCTATGGTGGGGGTGCCGGTAGGTGTGGCGTTGGGCAGTTCCGAGAAGCTCTACCGCAGTATGGAGTTCTTAATTGATTTTTTTCGTTCCACGCCGGCTAGCGCCCTGATTCCTTTGTTTATTCTCTTTTTTGGGGTCAGCGATTTCTCTAAAATTGTCATTGCTGCCTTTAGTGCGTTCTTGCTCATTGTTTTTAACAGCGCTTATGGCGTCATTAATGCCAAACAATCGCGCATTTTGGCCGCAAAAGTGATGGGAGCGAATCGCTGGCGCGTGTTCAAAGACGTCTTGCTGCTAGAAAGTTTGCCGCAAACGTTTATTGGCTTGCGGAGTGGTATCAGTATCTCGCTGGTGATTGTGATTGTGGCAGAGATGTTTATTGGCACAGAGCAGGGATTAGGAAAACGTATCATTGATGCTCAGCAGGTTCTGAATGTCAGCGATATGTATGCCTCGATTCTAGTCACAGGAATTTTAGGGTATGTGCTCAACATGCTGTTCCTGATCATTGAGAAACGGTTCGTTCACTGGAGCGGTAAATAGGTGAGAGATTGCTTTATTCCAATGGCAATTGCACCGTTATCGTAGTCCCCTCACCTGCCTGACTTTTGATCATCCAGCTGCCATGATGCAAATCAACGCAAGTTTTTACTACCGCTAGTCCTAAGCCTGTCCCCGGAACATCTCCGACATTGCTACCCCGATAAAAAGGATCACAAATATGGGGCTGCTCGATGGCGGGAATGCCGATGCCGCGATCGCGAATTTGGAAAATGACTAGAGTAGCGGTATAGCTTAAAAGGAACTGGATGGGAGCATCCGTCGGAGAGTATTTAGCTGCATTCGAGAGCAGGTTGGTGAGGAGCGATCGCAGCAGATTTTTATCTAAAAAGGCTTTTGTTTTTCCCGCGCTAGTAAACTGAATCGGTTGACTCACTTCTGGCTGCACCTCTTCTAACACCTGGCGGCAGAAGTCTTCTAGATCTAATAACTCGGGATGAAAGTCCAGCTTTCCCACTTCTGCTCGGGTTAACGTTAATAAATCTGCGATCTGCTGGCTCATCCGCTTTGCAGTCAGATAAATCCGCTGAATATTCTTTTGCTTCTGTGCTTCTGTTAACCCATCATGGTTAATTTGCAAGGATTCACTCGAAAGCAGGATAGTGCTGAGGGGCGTTCGCAATTCATGGGATGCCATCGAGAAAAAGCGAAACCTTAAGTTACTTAAACTCTGGGTTTGTTCTAATTCACGATTCAACTGATGTAAAACCATGACCAAACCGCCGGTCAGCAACAGTCCGGTTACTAAAGTAGCGATCGCCCCATACTGTGTGTCAACAGCATAGTGAATTGAGGGTGAAAACGCGATCGACCACTGCCGCTGTCCTATGCTCAACGTCTGAGTACAATCCTGAACGGATGGGCAGAGGATGGGCTGAGTCGAAGTTGGCGGCAATTTGTCCTTCAGCGTGGTTACCTGTTTACGAGCTGCATCATACCGGCCCAAGAATTGCTCGGCTGGGTCAGCACTCCGGTCATAAATTGTGAAATCAATCTCATATTGCAACCCTTGCAATGATTCTTCCACCACATCCGATACCCGAAACACGCCTAGCAGCACCCCCGTGAATCGTTGACGACGCAGTGCCGGTAGACTAGGAGTTTGGTGATTTTGATAAACCGGCAGAAACATTAAAAATCCAAACTGATCGCGGTTTTCCTGCACCAACCGAATCCGCCCAGTCGTTGTAATATTGCCGGTATCTCTTGCCTGAGCGATCGCAGCGGCCCGGGTGATATTGGAGTGAAGATCATACCCCAACGCAGATTCATTCCCTACCAATGGCTCCAGATAAGTGACCGGGACATAGTAGGGACGCTCGGCGGCTCTCACCAGGCTACCGTCTCCCCCTAACTCGGTGATTTTGAAGCCGGGATAGCCCTCAGACTGCACCGTTTGTTCATAGGCAAGACGCTGGGTTTGTGGCACGAGGGGTGCCCATTCCAAGGCTTGAATTCCAGAATAGGTCTGAAGCGATCGCCGGACGAAGTCAGCAAAATCTTGACGACTGACGGGTAATTGTTCCACGACATAGTAATCGTCAAGGAATGCCAGCAAATCGCTATATCGATTGACACTGCGCTGCAGGGCAGTTGCCAAGTTCTCAATCTGTCGCTGAAAGCGGTATTGGCGATTGGATGCCTCCCATTGACTGACAAAAGATGCTACCAAAACTGACAATCCTACCCCTAAACTTAGGGTCAAACCCAAGGTGGTTCGACGATGCGGAAACGCTTTTGGCATAGTTCTTCCAAACTAGGTCTCATCGGCATGAGAGCAGCATCATACACTGGTTTGGATAGAGTAAACAGCATAAGGCAATTATTCAAAATAACTTGAGCAGATCTAAACTAAAGGGTAATCCTTCACGGGGTTTAAGCCAGGGGTTGAGAAAATGGTGAGGTGCTGTTAGGCTAACAGGATGAAAGAGAACTCCCCCCACTCAGTTAACGAGATCAGTCCTGAGGACTGGGACAAGACTCCAGAGAGCGGGAAGCAACTGGGTTCTAGCTGTCCCTAATCTGGGCACCGTCACAGAAAGCGATCGCCATAATGCCACTTTGTAATGGACTCGATCGCCTTTCCAAGTCTTCTCAGCCCCCTAAATTCCCTAAGTCGAGACCCATAAAGAGTTTGCTGCATCATTTTGGATTAGATCGAGCGACAACCGCTAACATCAGAATCCAGACCCCCTGTAGGGAGAACACGCTACTTACTAATAGCCTAAAAATGAAATCATTATTAAAAGAAGTGCGTGACCCGATCAAAATGCCGAAGATGACACTAACTATACCGCTTAATAGAACCCAACTCCAATTAGGTTCAGGACGTATTTGGAACGCCAGGATAGTCTGAATTACACCTTGAACAAAGGTCGTAATTCCCAACACCAGAGTCAAGGTTAAGGCACCTTGCAGGGGATTAATTAATAGCAGAGAACCCGTCAAGAGATGGATGATGCAGATCAACAACTTTAAAGCGAATTGACCAGACTCACGACTTTGGTAAGCATAGAACCATAGCAATCCACCACCGATAATAAACAGGCATCCAAATATTCTAATGCTTTCCAGGATATCAGAGAACGATTGAGCGATCGCTATGCATCCCAGCAAAATCAGCAGCAATCCGGTGACGATTTCCCCTACTCGTCGCTTGCGTTTTCTGCAATGAATTGCATCATTTGGTTCAAGGCTCATCATGCTAATTCCATGCATTTTAGAAAGATCTGAATGCCCTAATCTGACAGCAAACTCTCCCCAGAGCACGATCTGAAATAACTTCTGAAACGATACCTAATTGTGTTTAAAGATTGATTTTTCATTAAGTTCGGCGAGGTTGACTCGAGCGGTTAAAAGCTCACGCCGAAGCCCCCAGCCAGGAGTGCCTCCTGCGTTCGGTCTTACCTGTTAGGTGACAGCTATAACCTCCGAAAAATTTTATTTGCATTAAATGAGAGATGAAAGATAATCATCTCTGATTTAAGCTGATGCCAAAGATTATATTGAGTTGGACTTTATCTTACGGAGTAACCAGAATCGTTAGGAATGAGGATAACAAGAACTTAAGCGAAAGTTAGCATACTGAAGCGGCGAAAAAGGAACCGTAGGCTGGACACATCCTCTCGCAGCCATCGGTAGAGGAGTTCGCTTTGATAGCAAAAATTAGAT